>JAFYRC010000114.1 GCA_017547065.1 Tidjanibacter sp. | reverse complement strand
TACCTCGACGTGGAGCCCACTCCTCTGTTCCCCTTCGGCTATGGTTTGAGCTACACCACCTTCGAGCTTTCGGACATCAAGTTGGAGAGCAATGCGGTGAAGGCCGACGAGAGTGTTCGTGTGAGCGTTGTTGTGACCAACACCGGCAAGGTGGATGGCGTGGAGATCGTACAGCTCTACACGGGCCGTAAGACCGCCTCCGTAACTCAGCCTATGAAGGAACTCAAAGACTTCCAGAGGGTAGCACTCGCAGCAGGCGAGAGTCGCCGTGTGGAGTTTGAGGTGCCCGTGAGCCGCTTGGCGTTCCACAACCGCGATATGGTGTTGGCCATCGAGGAGGGTAACTACACCCTCACCCTCGGTACCAACAGCACCAATGGCTTGAGAACATATTTCAAAATCACAAAATAACTAAAACAAAACACAAACGATGGAAAAACAGACTTACAATGCGCCCATCCTTTCGCAGGAGGAGGTAGTGCTCGAAATGGGTATTGCCGTGAGCGAAGGAAATGTGGAACTTATGTTCCCCGAAGAGTGGAAAGAGGGTAACACCGGTTGGTGGTAGTCCCTGCGAGTTAAGAGATGTAAAACATTCAAAAAACAAAAAGAGAAAACAATGAAAAGGAATTTTATAGTTTTGGGTGCTGCAATGTTGGCGCTCGTTGCAACAAGCTGCGAGAACGCACCTGTTGAAGAGGGAACTCGTCCCGAGACTCCCGAGGCAGTAGAGCCTGCCGACTTTGTGCTCTATGCAACCCTTCCTGCAAACCGTACAACTCTCAATAGTGACTACACCGTTGAGTGGAACGAGAGCGACCAGATTGCTGTGTTCAACGCTCCCACCGGTACTGCTACCTACTCGGCAAACCTCCACTTCAAGATTAGCGACACCACCACCGGTGCTTTTGCTCCCCAAGAAGGCGTAGAGGTTCCCTATGAGGATGGCGTTAACTACGACTGGTATGTCGTTAGCCCCTGGCGTTCGACAGGCGGTAACCCTGAAATGGTAACCCCCGCAGGTCAGTCCAAAGAAGATGGTTACTTCCCCATTGGCGCTGCCACCCAGACCGGTTACAACAACTCGGTACACATTGCCAGCAGCGACCTTATGGTTGGTAAGGCTCTCAACACCCGCACTCCCAGCATCGCTCTCAAACACCTTGCTGTGTTGCACAAGTTTACCGTGACCAACTCGTCCAACAAACCCACCACCATCACCAAACTTACCTTGAATGGTGGCGAGAACATGATCTTCGGTACTTTCAGGATTGACCTCACCGCCGACGAGCCTGCTATCGACATCAACAAGGCAAACGCTACCTTCAACGAGCGTGCTCTGACCGTGAAGAACGGCACCGAGTTGGCTGTTGGCGAGAGTGCAGATTTCTATGTAATGACCGCTCCCTTCGTGCTGAACACCGGCGAGACTTTCAAGGTTACCATTGAGACCAGCACCGGCAAGCAGACCGTTGAGAAGACCGCAACCAGCGACATCACCTTCGCTGCAGGTACCTACAACACCGCAAATCTCGTTTATGATGTTGTTATCAATGACGAGCCCACCGAGCCTGAAGTTACCCCCGTGTTCTTGGATAACTTTGGTCCTTCTGCGACCTATAACAAGAGTAACATTATCAATAGCAACGTAAGCAATATTGTAGTTACTTGGAATAACGGTACAGGTTGTGGTACTCACGATGCACTTGAGGGTGGTGCTTTGCGTTTCTCGAGTGCAAAAGCAAGCTCTTTGGTCAAATGGGAGAAAGTTGCTGTTGATGGCAATTCGAAACTTCACGTTTCCTACGATTTGTTGTTGACCGATGCAACCAAGACAAACAAAGTGACCTTCAAATACAAAGTTACCGGTGCTTCGTCTTGGACAACCGTTCTTGCAACAGATCTTACTGCAGACGACGTTAACAAGATTAAACGCGTTGAGTTTGATATTGACGTAGATCCTGCAAAGACTATCGACTTCCATGTGGTTGGTGCTACAGCTACCACCAACACTTTCCTTGACAATATGAGGATGGATGCGCCCGCTGAATAATTGTTGAGACAGTAAATGAAATAGCCGACCTTGCATCAGCAGGGTCGGCTGTTTGTTTGTCGGGGTGGCTCGTGTGTGTGGGTAATAAAAAAAAGTCGCAGCGTAAACTGCGACTTTTTGCCTTATTCGGTTGGACTCCTACTCCTCGCCGATTACGTTGCGCCAGAGTTTTACGGAGTTATCGATGGTCTTCTCGGTGGCCTCGTTGCCATACTTGTCAACATCGGCCATGTTGCGGGGGCCGTGGTTGATACACAAGGGGCCGTTCAAGCAACCGCCCTCGCAAGCCATACCCTCGAAGAAGTTGAACTCGCTGCGGCCAACTTTTAGCTTGGCCATGTTGAGCTTACACTGCTCGATACCGCTCATCTGTACGGGTTTGAGGTTGTCCAAGCCCTTCTCGGAGGCAATCTTCAAGAGGCCCTGGATGATACCGCCACTCTTGGCGAAGATACGACCATAGAACGATGCGTTGTTCAGAGGGGTGTCCTCCTGCTCGGTGGTCTCAATGCCACGAGCGTCGAGGAATGCCTGCAACTCCTCAAACGACATCACCGAGTCGATAGCACCGCCGGTCTTCTCCAACGTGTACTCCATCTTCTTCGAAGCGCAGGGGCCGATGAATACAACCTTTGCGTCGGGCTCGCTGTGTTTGATGAGCCTTGCCACCTCAATCATAGGCGAGGGAGTGTGGGATACGTATTGTTTCAACTCGGGGTGGTTGATCTCGATGAAGCGAACAAACGAGGGGCAGCACGAGGTGGTCAGAAGACCCTTCTCCTCCCACTCTTTCGACTCCTTGTAGAGGGTGATGTCGGCACCGAGTGCCACCTCCACAACGTCGGTAAAGCCGAGTTTCTTGATTGCGGTAACCACCTGCTCGATGCGGCCATAGCGGCATTGGCTGATGATTGCAGGAGCAACCACGGCGTAGATTTTACCACCGGTCTGCTCGGCCTCGCGGAGCATACGAACGATGTCCAACAGGAGCGACTTGTCGGCCATAGCACCGAAGGGGCAGGCGATAACGCAAGCACCACACATGATGCACTTGTCGTTGTCAATCGTGGCCTTCTTCTCGGGGGTCATACTGATAGCCTTCACCTTGCAGCTCTGCATACAGGGCCTCACCATCTTGATGATAGCTCCGTAGGGACAGGCCTGGGTACACTTGCCACACTCAATACACTTGTCGTGGTCAATCACAGCACGCTTGTCGACGATGTTGATTGCATCTTTGGGGCACACCTCGCGGCAGTTGTGTACGATACAGCCACGGCACGCGGGAGTTACGAGGATTGCGTTTGCGGGACACTCGTCGCAGGCGATGTCGATAACCTCAATAACGTTGGGGTTCTCCTTGTCGCCACCACAAGCCATGCGCACCCTCTCTTGGAGGATTGCACGCTCCTTGTAGATGCAACAACGGAGCTCGGCTTTGGGGCCGGGGGAGATGGTTTTGGGGATATCGATGTAGGCCCTATCGAGGGTGCCGTCGTAGGCGTGACGCACCACCTCTTTGAGCACGTTGTATTTCAGCAGTTGTACGCTGGTGTCGAATACTTTGTTGTGTTTCATATTCGTTTCCGGTCTATTGGGTGTTTATCTTTCTACCTAATCCTGTGTAAATCGCTACAAAGATAGGAAACTTTGTACAATAAAAGTGTGGCCGCGGGGCATTAAAAGGTAATTATTGAAATTTTTTATAAATTTGCCACCAAATTAATGTTGAGAATATAACGAAAAACAAAAGATATGTCCAATAAACTGCATTTCGAAACACTCCAAATCCACGCAGGTCGCCACGAAGATGGCACCTACTCGCGTGGTGCTGCAATCTACCCCACGGCTGCCTACGAGTTCCCCTCGTGTGAGTATGCCGCCGACCTGTTCAACCTCGCCAAGATGGGCAACATCTACACCCGTCTGCAAAACCCCACCTCCAACGCCTATGAGGAGAAGGTGGCGGCTCTTGAGGGTGGTGTGGGTGCACTGGCTGTTTCGTCGGGTATGTCGGCCCAGTTGGTTGTAATCACCTCTCTGGCCCAGGCCGGCGACAACATCGTGGCTGCTCCTCTGCTCTATGGAGGTACCTTCAACCAGTTCAAGATTACCTTCCGCAAGATGGGTATCGACTGCCGCCGTGCCGAGAACGATAGCGTGGAGGCTTTCGAGAAACTCATTGACGAGAACACCAAGGCTATCTATGTGGAGTCAATGAGTAACCCCTCATGCTCGGTGCCCGACCTGGAAGCTCTGGCCGAGTTGGCCCACAAGTGGGATATCCCCTTTGTTGTGGACAACACCTTTGGTGCTTGCGGCTACCTTTGCCGCCCCATCGAGCACGGTGCCGACATTGTGGTTGAGAGCGCAACGAAGTGGATTAACGGCCACGGTACCGCCATGGGTGGTGTGATTGTGGACGCAGGTACCTACAACTGGGGCAATGGTAAGTTCCCCGAGCTGTGCGGCCCCTCGGAGGGTTACCACGGCTTGGTGCTCTGGGAGGCTTTCGGCCCCATGGCCTTCATCGTTAAGTGCCGTGTGGACGCGCTGCGCGACCTGGGCTGCTCGCCCTCGTCGTTCGACTCCTACCTGATGCAGTTGGGCCTCCAAACCCTGGCTATCAGGTGTGAGCACGAGGTTGCATCAACCGCAAAACTTGCCCACTACTTCCGCCAGCACCCCCTCGTGAAGAGCGTGCAGTGGGTAGGCTTTGAGGAGAACCCCTCCTACAAGAACGCCCAGAAATACTTCCGCCATGGCTCGTCGGCAGTGTTGTCGGTGGAGCTTAAAGGCACCCTCGAAACTACCGTTAAGTTCGTTGAGGCCCTCAAACTGGTGAAACACATGACCATGATTGGCGACTCCATCACGGTTGTTACCCACTCGGCGTCGACCACCCACAAACAGCTCTCCGACGAGGAGCAGCTCGCAGCGGGAGTTACCCCCACGCTGTTGCGCATCTCTGCCGGCTTGGAGCACGTTGATGATTTGATTGCGGATTTTGAGCAGGCCTTTGAGGTTGCCCTCGCATAATAGGCGAGCGCATCTCGCAGGCATCTGCTGCGTTACGCTTGTTCTCGGATTGCTCATTTACATTCAGTAAACTGCGCATCCTCACCCTTCGCAAGCCTTGCATCTGCTCTGCGATATGCACTCGCGGGTGGGTGGAGAAAAGGCTATTCGTTAGGCACCTGCTGCGTTACGCTCGCGCTCGGATTGCTCACCTACGATTAAAAAGACACCTGTCACAACACGGGTATCTTTTTTTTGTACCCTCGCCACTAATGTTTGAAAATTCAAAAAAAATATTCTATCTTTGATTTTGCTAAATACACTTTAGCCAACAAGAGAGTCAACTATTAACCCTTTTTAGAGTATGAAGAAATACATTTTTGCACTCTTTGTTGTTTTGGCGAGCTCGGTGGCAACAACCGCAATGGCCCAAAACGTACAGCTCCACTACGACCACGGTCGTGGAGTGGCAACCTCCACTGTTGAAATGTTCCGCCCCGATAGCGGAGGCAGCACATTCTTCTTTGTCGACCTCGACTACTCGCCAAAGGTGAGCGGTGCCTATTGGGAGATTTCCCGAGAGTTTAATTTCTGGCAGGAGAGTAGTCTGAATTGGTTGTCGGCTCACGTTGAGTACAACGGTGGTATGAACACCGCCGCAGGCTCGTTTAATAACGCCATTTTGTGTGGTTTGACCTATTCGGGCCACTCGAAAGATTGGAGCAAAACTTGGTCGCTGTCGGCAATGTACAAGGCCATTCCCGGCACCGTGGGACTTGATGGCAAGAAGCAGGACCACAACTTCCAGATTACCGGTGTGTGGAATCTCGATTTCTTTGACCACTGGATTTCGTTTAATGGCTTTGCCGACTTCTGGCGCGAGGCAAGAATTTGGCAGGGCACGCAGTATATCTTCATCGCCGAGCCTCAGCTGTGGGTAAATCTCAACAAGCTTGATGGCTGGGAGAAAGTCAATCTGAGTGTTGGTAGCGAGGTGGAACTTTCGTACAACTTCGCCGGCAAGGGCTTCCAGGTCTACCCAACAGTTGCTTTGAAATATGTTTTCTAATGGGCTAAAACTTTTATGGATATGTTGAAGAAACTTTTTGGATTTGACCCCACACAATCCACAATCAAAAAAGAGATTATTGCGGGTATTACGACATTCCTTACAATGTCCTACATCCTTGCGGTTAACCCCTCGATGTTCAGCCTGCTGGATGGTATGCCCGGCGGATCGGTATTTACCGCCACTGCGCTTGCAGCAATTGTGGGCTGTTTGGCCATGGCCATCATTGGTAAGTTGCCCTTTGGTTTGGCACCCGGTATGGGCCTTAATGCCTTCTTTGTTTACAGTGTCTGCCTGGGTATGGGATACAGTTGGCAGTTTGCTCTCACTGCGGTGTTGTTGGAGGGATTCATCTTCATTGTGCTGACGGCAACGAATGTTCGAGAAGCAATTGTGAATGCCATTCCGTTGAGCCTGCGTAATGCGATTGGTGCGGGTATCGGACT
>JAFYRC010000113.1 GCA_017547065.1 Tidjanibacter sp. | reverse complement strand
TCCGGCATCATCACATCCAGTAGCACAAGGTGGGGAATAAACTGCTCGGCAATAGCCAGAGCCTCCACACCATTCGATGCGGTTTGTACCTCAAATCCCTCATGCAGAAGGTTGTAGCTTACGAATTCGAGAATATCCGGCTCGTCGTCAACAAGTAGAATTCGGTAGTTCATAATGCGATTCTTTGGCTAAACTATTCAAAAACCCCGAAAGATAGACATTTTTGTGGAGAAATCCTACCTGTATACCTATAATTATTTTAGATTGCGATTTTTGTGTCAAATAGGTTGGAAAGTCGCGCGAAATAGTCTATCTTTGTAGGTTGTATGTGTGCGCGTTATGCGCAACGAGTGAAACGTAAAATTTTACGACTATGATTACCGAAAATCAAAACCCTGTTCCAGAGGAACAAGTCGGCGTTGCCGAAGATGTGAAAAGTGCTACCCAAGAGCCCGCAGCAGAGGTTTGTGTGGCTGATGATGCACAGCAGACCGAGGAGGTCGAGGCTGTGGTGGAGAAGGTTGATTTCGAGGAGGAAGAGGCTGTGCTTGCAGCAGATGTGCCCGAGTTGACCCTCGAAAACGACGAGATTAACGACGAGGATGGCGAGGAGATTAGCAGTCGCATCGCCGACTCGATGGCTGACTTGGCCACCATGAGTAAGAGCGAGGTGGTTGACTACTTTGCCGGCCTGCTTGAAGAAAAACCCGTGCAGAACATGCGCTATGATGTAGAGGCAGTGAAGGTTGCCTTCTACAAACACCACCGTGCAGAGGTGGACGCTGCTCGTAGGGCTTTCGTGGAGCAGGGTGGTGCTGTGGAGGATTTCCAGCCCGCAGTGGACGCCGACGAGGTGCGCCTGAAAGAGCTCTTTGGCGTTTACCGCACCCGCAGGGAAGAGTATATGGCCTCGTTGGAGAGCGTAAAGGAGGAGAATTTGAAAGTTAAGTTGCAGATTATTGAGGAGCTCAAAGAGCTTACCAATAGCAACGAAACCATGAATCACACCTTCCAGACATTCAGGGATTTGCAGCAGCGTTGGAAGGAGTCGGGCGTGGTGCCCCAGGCCAATGTGAAAGAGGTGTGGGAGACCTACAACCTCCATGTGGAGAACTTTTACAACTATATCAAGATAAACAAGGAGTTGCGTGATCTCGATTTGAAGCGCAACTACGAGGCGAAAGTACAGCTTTGTGAGGCTGCTGAGGCACTTGTGGAGGAGAGTTCGATTGTGACCGCTTTTCGCAAGTTGCAGGATCTCCACGAGCAATGGAGGGAGATTGGCCCCGTGTCGGTTGAGTATAAGGATAGCATTTGGGAGCGCTTCAAGGAGGCTTCCTCGCGTATTAACAAGGCTCACCAGGAGTACTTCGAGGGCATTAAGGCCGAGCAGAAACGCAACCTCGATTTGAAGGCTGAGCTTTGTGTTAAGGCCGAGGAGTTGACCGAGCAGGTTATCACCTCCCGCAAGGAATGGAACCGTGCATCGGAAAAACTCATTGAGATACAGAAGGTGTGGAAAACCATCGGTTTTGCTCCCCGCAAGGAGAATACGAAAATCTACGAGCGCTTCCGTGCTGCGTGCGACAAGTTCTTCGAGATCAAGAGGTGTTTCTATGAGGGTATCAAAACCGAGATGGAGCACAACCTCCAGATGAAGTTGGAGATCTGCGAGGCTGCCGAGGCTCTCAAAGAGAGCGAGCAGTGGAAGAAGACCTCCGACGAGTTCATCGCCCTCCAAAAACGCTGGAAGGATGTGGGTCCCGTTGCGAGGAAACACTCGGACGTTGTTTGGAAGAGGTTTAGGGCTGCTTGCGACTACTTCTTCGCTCGTAAGGCACAGCATTACAGCAACGTTGACGCCGAGCACGCCGAGAACCTGGCGGCTAAGAAGGCTCTCTTGGAGGAGATTGAGGCTGCAACCTTGGCCGGCGGTGGCTTTGATGTAATCAAGGAGTTCCAGCGCAGGTGGAATGAGATTGGCTTTGTGCCCATCAAGGAGAAAGACGCCTTGCAAAAGAGGTATAAGGCTGCCATCGACCGCTTGTTTGCCGAGTTGCGTAGTGGCGATAAGGAGCGTAATGCCGAGCGCTTCCGCAATAAGGTTAGCGCGATGAAGGGCAATAGTGGCAAGCTGCGCAACGAGCGCGAGAGGCTCTACAACAAGGTAAAACAGCTTGAAAGCGACATCGCAACTTTGGAGAACAACATCGGCTTCTTTGCTCACTCGAAGGGTGCCGAGGCTCTGATTCGTGATGTTCAGAACAAGATCAACAAG
>JAFYRC010000112.1 GCA_017547065.1 Tidjanibacter sp. | reverse complement strand
GAGCACGTACTTTTGGCTCGTCAGGTAAACGTTCCCCGTATCGTTGTTTTCATGAACAAATGCGATATGGTTGACGACGCTGAGATGCTCGACCTCGTTGAGATGGAGATCCGTGACGTATTGAGCGCAAACGGTTTCGACGGTGACAACGCTCCCGTTATCCGTGGTTCTGCTCTGGGTGCTTTGAACGGCGAGCCCGAGTGGGAGGCTAAAGTTATGGAGCTTATGGCTGCAGTTGACGAGTACATTCCTCTGCCTCCCCGTGAGAGCGACAAGCCTTTCTTGATGCCTGTTGAGGACGTATTCTCGATCACCGGTCGTGGTACCGTAGTAACTGGCCGTATCGAGACTGGTATCATCCACGTTGGTGATCCCGTTGAGATTATCGGTTTGGACGAGAAGATCCGTACTTCGGTATGTACAGGCGTTGAGATGTTCCGCAAACTCCTCGATGAGGGTGAGGCTGGTGACAACGTAGGTCTGCTGATGCGTGGTATCGACAAGAAAGATGTTAAACGTGGTATGGTAGTAGCTAAACCCAAATCGATCACCCCCCACACCAAATTCAAAGGTGAGGTTTATATCTTGAAGAAAGAAGAGGGTGGTCGTCACACTCCTTTCCGCAACCACTATCGTCCTCAGTTCTACCTCCGTACCATGGATATTACCGGTGAGGTTAAACTTCCCGATGGTATCGAGATGGTAATGCCTGGTGACCACGTTGAGATCGAGGTTACTCTGATCTACCCCGTTGCTTTGAATGCAGGTCTTCGTTTCGCTATCCGTGAGGGTGGTCGTACCGTAGGTTCGGGTCAGATCAAAGAGGTTATCGAGTAATTTCTGAAAAAGAGTTACAGATAAAACTCAAACATAGGGGCGAGTGAAGAGCTTGCTACGAGAGTAACAAACTCGGCAATTCGCCCCACCTTACGAGAGTAGTTTAATGGTAGAATAGCGGTCTCCAAAACCGTTGGTGGGAGTTCGATTCTCTCCTCTCGTGCCAAGAGTCCGGTGGCTTTTCAAAAAGAGTGCCGGACTTGTTGAGTGAAAACGAAATAAAGAAAAAAGCATATAAAACTTATGAAACTCGTTAAGTACGTAAAAGCTTCTTATGAAGAGTTGGTTCACAAGGTAGCGTGGACTCCTATGAAAGAGCTGCAGAGCTTGGCCGTGACCGTAATGGTTGCTTCCCTGGTCATCGCAGTTGTGGTTCTTGCAATGGATGTTACCTTTGAGTCCATCATGAAGGCCATCTACAGCGTTTTGGCTCACTAATGCTCGTGTTTCAAACTTGTTAACTAAGTAAAGAAGATTATGAGTGTAGTGGCTGAAAAGCAGTGGTATGTGTTACGCGCCATCGGCGGCAAGGAGAAAAAGGTCAAGGAGTATATCGAAATGGAGATACGCAACTTGGGCTTGGAGCACCTTGTAGCACAGGTTCTGATTCCTACCGAGAAGGTCTATTCGATCCGCAACGGTAAGAAGGTGAGCAAAGAGAGGGTGTCGTATCCCGGCTATGTGTTGGTAGAAGCAGCGATGATTGATGAAGTGCCTTACGTTCTTCGCAACACACCCAATGTACTCGGCTTCCTCGGAGATTCGGTAGAGGAGAGCAAGCGACTGATTGCGACGCCCGTGCGTCCTCAGGAGGTTGCCCGCATCCTCGGCAGGGTTGACGAAATGAGTCAGGGTGAGGAGGAGCAGGAGATTCCTTTCTTCGTTGGAGAGACCGTAAAAGTTACGGACGGTCCCTTCTCGAGTTTCTCTGGTACCATCGAGTCGGTGGACGAGGAGAGAAAGAAATTGACTGTCTCGGTGAAGATTTTCGGGCGAAAGACTCCTATGGAGTTGAGTTTTATGCAAGTAGAAAAAGAATAATTAACCAAGGAAAACTATGGCAAAAGAGGTTGCTGCATTTATTAAACTGCAGATTAAAGGTGGTGCCGCCAATCCTTCGCCACCAGTAGGCCCTGCGTTGGGTTCGAAGGGAGTCAACATTATGGACTTCTGCAAGCAGTTCAACGCAAGGACTCAGGAGAAGGCAGGTAAGGTACTGCCGGTGATTATCACCGTATATAGCGACAAGTCGTTTGACTTCGTTGTTAAACAACCACCCGTAGCTGCTGCTTTGAAAGAGGTTGCAGGTATTCAGTCAGGTTCGGCCCAGCCCAACCGTTCGAAGGTTGGTAGCATCACCTGGGAGCAGGTAGAGGCTATTGCAAAGGATAAGATGCCTGATATGAACTGCTTCACCATCGAGGCTGCTATGAAGATGGTAGCCGGTACTGCTCGCAGTATGGGTATCGCCGTTGTTGGAGAGTTTCCTGTAAAGTAATGAGATTGAGATGAGTAAGTTGACAAAAAATCAAAAAGCAATGCTCGCTAAAGTGGAGCCCGGAAAGCTCTACAAGCTCAGCGAGGCCGCAGCTCTTCTGAAAGAGATTACTTTCACCAAATTCAACGCTTCGGTAGATGTAGACGTTCGTCTGGGTGTTGACCCCCGTAAGGCAAACCAGATGGTACGTGGCGTAGTAACTCTTCCTCACGGTACCGGTAAAACCGTTCGCGTGTTGGTACTCTGTACTCCCGAGAAGGAGAACGAGGCTCGTGAGGCTGGTGCAGACTACGTAGGTTTGGACGAGTACGTAGAGAAAATCAAAGGCGGTTGGACCGACGTTGATGTTATCATCTGTACTCCTAACGTAATGGCAAAAGTTGGTGCCCTGGGTCGTATCCTCGGTCCTCGTGGTTTGATGCCAAACCCCAAAACCGGCACCGTTACTATGGATGTAGCTAAAGCTGTTGCTGAGGTGAAAG
>JAFYRC010000111.1 GCA_017547065.1 Tidjanibacter sp. | reverse complement strand
GCTTTGGAGAGGAGCTCCCGCTCCCACTTTGAGGTAGATTTTTTCGGGCGCATTCCAACCCTCCGTGGAGTAGCCCACAGGGCTAATCTTATCCACCTTAAAATTACTCCTTTGAGCCACCGACACAATCGAGTAGCGCATCTGTGGGCGCACGATGGTGGTGTCGAGCAACTCCGGCTCAACCTCTATACGCTCGGCCCTATCCACACCCGTGGAGTAGTCCTTTTCGATTTCTATTTGTTTGCTAAATCCGTCAGGCTCCTGGGTTTGTTCCTGGGCCTGCGCCACGCCGACACTCACCAGAAGGGCCGACGCGAGGGCTATAATAGTTTTGCGTTTCATCTCCATTTGCATCATTTATCAAGTCCGGCAATACGCTCTTTGGCAATCTCCACAATACCGTCGTCGGAGGCGGAGTATCCATCCACAATACTCTGGTAGGTTGCTCTTGCTTGGAACAGGTCACCACGGCTCACATAGACATCGCCCAACAGCAGGAACGACTTGGCAAGCCAGTAGGCGTGGGGCGTACCCTTGTCGGCAAACTCATACACAAGATCCTCGGCCTTCTCGAAACTACCATACTGGAAGGCAGTTTCGATGATTATGTAGGCACTCTCGGCACCCTCGGGCGAGGTTACCTCCTTGCTCAGGCGGCTAAAAATTGCCACCGCAGGGTTTCGTTTACCCTCCACCATCAGAGCCTTGGCCTTGGCGAACTCGGCCTCACGCACCAGCTGGGGCGTTGTATCCTCGCTGGCCACCACAAAGTCGGCCGCCTCAATGATGCGACCCGACACGCCCTCGGCCACCACAGCGTCGAGGTAGCCTTTGAGGGCTTCCTTACGTTTTGCGGGCGTCTGGGCCAATGTTGCCAACTGCTTGTAAGCGTCGGCTGCGGCGGTGTGGTCATTACCCTGCGCTGCCACGGCTGCCATCTTCTCATATCCGCGTTGGGTGTAGGGATTGTAGTACATTGCAGTCAGCTTGGCGAGCACCTCCATTGCGCCCTTGGTGTCACCCTCTGCCACACGGCAGTCGGCGGCATAGTAGAGTGCCGCAGCGGAGTAAACACCCTCAGGGTAGTCGGCAAGGTAACTATCGAAGGCCTCCGAAGCAGCCTTCTTATCGCCTGCAATATAGATCTTCTGGGCTGCCACAAATCCGAGCGAGTCGCGTTGCATCTCGCCCATATCGTCGGTCATACCCACCGAGGTTGCATAGGCAAAGTAGTCGTCCACCTTGTTGTGGTCGACATAGATATTGCGGATTTCGCCCAGAGCATTGTGGGCCACCACCGAGCCCTTGGACGAGGCAACCACCTTCTTGTAGTTCTCCAAAGCCTTATCGTCCTTACCGAGGTTGCGGTAGGCGAGTCCGAGGTCGCTGAGTGCCGACACATACCAAGTGGAGTTGGGGTACTTGGCAACAAACCTTTCGAGCCTGTCGGCCGCTGTAGCGTAGTCGCCCGCCGAGAGGAGGGTGCTACCGAGCTCATAGGCCGAGCGCACAACATAGGGCCCCCTACCGAGATCCACGATGTCCTCCAACATCTTCACCCTTGCATCCACATTGCCTGCCAAGCCCTCAACCACAGCCACACGGTAGCCGGCATAGAACTGTGCATCGGTGCCCATCTCGGCACACTGACGGTAGAGCCTTGCGGCCTGCTTGTAGTTTTTCGACACCGTTTCGATGTCACCCATACGGGCCAAAGCGTCGGCGTGGAAGTTATCCCTCGCGGGGCGCATCTCCACAAAGTCGGCAAAGTCGTCGTAGGCGTCATCAAAGCGCGAGGCGTTGAACTTGGCATAGCCAAGGTTATAATATGCCTGAATATATTCGCTCTGGTGCTCCTTGTGCAGGGCAATGTACTGGTCATACATCACCGCAGCCGAGACGTATTTCTCTTGTACGTAGTCGATTTCACCGAGGCGATAGATTGTCAGGGCCTCGATTTCGTCGTCATAGTCTTTCAAGTCGAGAGCAATGTTGCAGTATTCCTCGGCCTCAGCCAATCGGCCCATGGCATAACATTCCAGGGCGTAGTAGTATGCAACCTTCTGCATTGCCGCCCTAATCTGTCCACCGGAGTTCTCAAACTCCTTCAACGTAGTGTAGGCATCTTTGAGGTTACCGGCATCGTAGCACGCCATGATAAGGTAGCTCTCAATCTCCGTACGGTGGGGCGATGCGGGGTAGGTTTTCAGGTAGTGGCTGAGGGTCTGGATCTCCTGATTGAAGTTACCACCACCCTGCTCGGTGAGCAGTTTGCAATAGTTGTAGAGGGCGTCCTCCTTCATCTTCTCATCGCCCACGCCACCGTAGACCATCGAGAACGACTGCATCGCCTTGGTCTTATCGCCCGTGCGAAGGTAGCAATCGGCCAAGTGGTAGGCGGCATTTTGGGTGAGCGCATCATCGGCTCCGCACACAGCTCTCAGGTGGCCGGCCGCTTCGCTCCACTCGCCACAACGATAGAGTGCATAGCCAACCAGGTAGTTCTCCTCACGCGAGAGTGTTGCACCCTCCTTCATCATTCGTTTCACATAGTCGGCGGCACTCTCCCACTCCTCCAAGGCGAAGGCACTCTGCGCCGCAATGCGCATCACCTCGCTCCTGCGGGAGCCTTTCAGTCCGTCCAACACACCCTCGGCATTGGTCACCACATAGCGGTTATTGCCCAAGCGGTGCTCGATATTGAAGAGGTAGTAGGGCACAAGGGCGCCATACTCCTTGCTCTCCTTCAGAGAGTCGAAGTGGAG
>JAFYRC010000110.1 GCA_017547065.1 Tidjanibacter sp. | reverse complement strand
GGGGAGGAGTAGTATTGCAGTTTTCTGTTCCATCATTACCCTTTCTTGCCCTTTCTGCCCTTTCTGCCTTTTCTGCCCTTCTACTGTTCTCGGACACGCAGTGTCCGCCCCATTAGACGGTAGACCCCAAAAAAAGAGCAACCCGAAGGTTGCTCTTTTTTGTTTTGTCTTCACCCGACTATTTCGTGCGGGAGAGAGATACGTTCCTCATACCCGTACCCCAGAAGATGAACTTGGTGGGCGAGCCCGATTCATCCACATAGCTATAACCAATCGCCAGAGCAGTCTCGCTCGAAGGGAAGGTTATGGTCTGGAAGTCCTTCTTGTCGTAGGTACCGATCAGGTCGTCGCCTGCACGGTCGCAAATCATCATAAGCGAGCCATCCTCGGCCTGCGCCTCCTGGATGTTGGTTGCCTGGAACTGGGCAATCAAAATCGTATTGCTGGGATCGTACCACTCAATGAAGTGGTAGGCGGGGAGGATGATGTAGTCGTTCTCCTCGTCGAAAATCATCGAGATGGCAAAGGTGCCATACACCGACGACGAGTTGTTGGGTACCAACATCGAGAAGCGCTTGGATGCAGCGTTCCAGGTGATGTTCACCAAGGTGGGGCTAACGATGTCACCATAGTTGGGGAAAGCCTCGAAGGAGAGGTACCACTGACCACACAAGCGGTCGGCGGTGGTCTTCTCCAAGTGCACGAGGCACTCGCTGTTAGCACCGATATTGGTATTGGACGAGGTGATTGCCAGCTTGAACTCCATAACGTCGGGCAACTTCATGGGGTCGGTCTCCATCAACTGGATCTCCAAGGCTGCCTCCTCCACACCGGGACGGAACACGAGGTCGTAGGAGGTAATCTGGTAGTCGACATCCTCCACAGCCTCGGTGTAGCTACCCTCGGTGGGTACAACCTGTACGCTAACGTTCACATCGGCTGTGTTCATCACCGAGCCCGAGAGTTTCAGGGGCACATAGATCCAGCCCGAGCCGAAGCCGTCCTCAAACTGCTGGTCGGCAAACTGCACCACAGTTTTGCCAACATTGCCACTCTCACACGAGGCGAGAGTGAGCATTGCGACCATAATCACGGCCAAAGATTTGATATATTTCATAGTCTTATTCATCTCTATATCAGGTTATTCAATCCATACAAGCAATTAGAAGCCGTCATTCTGCTGACCCTTGAACTGGGGGTTAGCATCCATCTCTGCCTTGGGGATGGGCCAGAGGAAGCGGAAGTCGCCAGGCTGCTTGGTAATATTGTCGTAGGTGCTGTGGGTCATCGAGGGGTTCTGCGACACGCCACGATTCATAGCCAAGCCCCAACGTTTCAGGTCGTGCATACGGAAGCCCTCACCAACGAGCTCTTTCACCCTCTCGTTGCGGATCTCCTCACGGAGAGCATCGAGGCTACCGTAGGTCTTCTTGGTGTCGAAGCCGGTGATACGAGCCTTACGCAACTCGTTCAGGTAGAAGGTTGCGATATCCTCGTCCTCCAACTCCACGCCACACTCTGCCATAATCAGGTAGAGCTCGGCCAGACGGAAGGGTTTACCCATGTGTACATAGTTCCACCTTGCGTCGGTACGCAGCGAGGGGTTACCCTTGAACTTGTAGAACACCACCATCTCTGCCCTATCGTAACCAGCCTTCACGTTGTGGCTCTCGAAGTAGACGGGGTAACGCATATCGTTGGTCTTGTCATACAAATTCAAGAGCGTCTTGGTGGGAAGGTACTGGGGGTTGGGAGTGGTACCGTCACCCTTGTCCTGGTCGTTGATGTAGTAGTAACCGCCGGTTGCGCCACCGGTATCCTTGTCGTTCTTCGACACCCTCATGATGTTCTCGGTGGAGGTGTCGCCATCCCACATCAGTTTGATGGTCTCGGGGGTGTTAGCCAAAGCATAGGGGCCACCGTTGATTACAGCCAGTGCATCCTCCATTGCCAAATCCCATGCACCCATATATAAATACACGCGCGCACGCAAGGCCAACACAGCGTCCTTGGTGAAGTAGGCCGAGTTCTGCTTGCCGGGAACGTCGATGGCCAACTCTGCCTCCGAGATGTCGTCCAAAATCTGGGTGTAGGTCTCAATCAGAGTGGTCCTACCGGGGTAGGACGAAGCGTCCGAGGTGGGAGCATAGGTAGTGGGCAGGGGCACACCACTTGCGGGCTCGTCGGCAGTCGACTCATCATAGGCCTTGCAGAACTTGGTTGCAAGGTCGAGGAATGCCATAGCGCGCACCATGTGTGCCTCACCACGGTAGAGCTCAATCATCTTCACCTGCTCCTCGGTAATACCGAGAGTCTCGGCGTTGTTGATGAGGTAAGTGTAGGAATCAATGGCGAAGTTTACGTTACCGATGATGGCGTAGTCGCCAAACCACACCGAGCTCGACTCGGAGTCGGTCATATCGTTCTGCCACGAGTGCCACCTACCATAGTAGTTACCAAAGTCGGCTTTTGCGTTGAAAAGGTCGGAGCGAGTGTCCTCAACGGTCTCGCGCAGCGAGCCCACGAAGCTCTTCAAGGGCGAGTAGATACTCACGCGATACGACAGAGCGTCCTGGTAGGTTTTCATACCCTCACCAATTTCCAACGAGTCATAGGGGAAGAACTCCATGTTGCACGAAGTTACTCCCAGAGCCATCACAAGGCTCAATGCGATATAAATAATCTTCTTCATACTTTTCATCTCCTTCATTAAGCGTTAGAAAGTGAGCTCAATACCAGCGGTGTACTGACGAGTACCGGGGTAGGTACCCTGAGTTGTCATACCCAAATACTCGGGGTCGAAACCAACGTGTTTGGTGAAGGTCAGCAGGTTACGGCCAATAGCGTAGACCCTGATGCCCTGCACAAAGCTACCCATACCAAGCACACGGCCGGGGATGCTGTAGGACACGGTCAGGTTCTTCAAGCGGAGGAAGGCCGCATTGGAGAAGGCTGACGAGTCGTTCCTCCACACGGTACCTGCTTTGGGGATGTTGGTCTCCTGACCGGGCTCGCGCCACATGTTGAGCAACTGACGCTCGTAGTGGGTCTGACCGGCTGCGTGAGTTTGGAGGTTGGCGGTGTAGAACTTCTCGTTCACCATCATCCAACGCTCGCCCACCCAGCTAAAGTCGGCGTTCACATGGAGGTTACCAATCATCAAATTCGAGCCAAAACCACCGGTCCAGTCGGCGATGAAGCTCTTACCGCTCCACTGTGCGTCGTTGGGATCGTAGATTTTGGTGATGTTACCATCCTTGTCGTACCACATAGGCTCACCGTCACGTTTGTCAACGCCGGCGAACTCTACAATCCTCAACTCACCAAACTTGTGGTCCACAGCGTGAACCAAACCGATGTCACCAACGGCATACTCGGTGGTGGAGCCATAGAGCTCGAGGATCCTACTATTGTTGTAGGATACGTTGCCGTAAACCGACCACAACATCCTCTCGGTCTGGAGCAGGTCGTAGCTAAACTGGAAGTCAACACCCCTGTTGCGCATCTTACCCACGTTACCCCAACCACTCGAATAACCGGTGGTTGCCGAGTAGGGAATCGACATCAGCATGTTGTCGGTGATACGGTTGTAGTACTCAATCTCGAAGTTCATCTTGTTGTGCAACCTGGTCGAAAGGCCAATGTTGAAGCTCTTCACAACCTCCCAAGTCAAATCGGGGTTAGCGGGGTTGCCGATAACCGTACCGTTCTGCTCGTCGTAGATTGCGCCCGACGAGATAAGACCCAGTGCAAGGTAGTTGTCGATACTCGAGTTACCGGTTGTACCGTAGCTCATCTTCAATCGCATATCGTTCACCTCGGGCAGAGCAAACATAAACTCCTCCTGCTTGATGTTCCACATACCACCGATACTCCAGAACATACCCCAGCGGTTGTCGGAGCCGAACTTCGACGAACCGTCGGCACGCAGCGAACCATCGATGTAGTACTTCTCATCGTAGTTGTAGTTCAAACGGCTGAACACCGAGTTGCTTGCCCAATCCACAATCGAGTGGGTGTAGAGGGTTGTGAGGTTAGCCTTACCGGCGGTCATCATCATAAGCCTGCTATCGGTCATACCCTTGGCCGTAACACCAAACCTGTTGGTATTGCCCACAATCGCCTCCTGACCAAGCAGGGCGGTGAAGTTGTGGAGGTCGTCGATGGAGAATTTATACTCGGCGGTGTTGGTCGAGGTCATCTGATAGTAGCGGCTGAAATACTCCGTACGGCTACCCTCGCCACCCGAATAGGCATACTCGGGATACATCAGCGAAGTGTGGCGGTAGTCGTAGCCGTCGA
Organism: Tidjanibacter sp.; assembly: GCA_017547065.1. GTDB lineage: Bacteria > Bacteroidota > Bacteroidia > Bacteroidales > Rikenellaceae > Tidjanibacter. The sequence goes on along the minus strand of JAFYRC010000110.1, from coordinate 1,895 downwards.
TAGCCTGCGCAGCCTTGATAATCAGGCCCTCGGTGGGTTTGATCTCAAAGAACGAGTTGGCCGAAAGCGAGATATCGTTGTTGAAACCCTTGTTGTACTGGTAGTAGTGATAAGGGTTGTACATGTTGTTTGCAAAGTCAAACTGGAGGAGCTCCTTGCCCAACGACATGGTACCATCCTCGTTGTAGATGATCTCATAGGGGGCATTGTAGGGAGCCTGGCCATAGACCATACCGTCCACCGACTCCTGGTACCAACCCTGCACACTGGTCTCGTAGTCGGCGTAGGTCAAACCGATGTTGATACCCATCTTCAACCAATCCTTCACCTGGGTGTCGAGGTTGGTACGGAAGGTATAGCGGGTATTCCTCGACGAGGGAGCAATACCGTCGGTGTCCATAAAGCCGAACGAAACGTAGTAGTTGGTGTTGCCGCTTGCACCCGAAATCGAAGCATCGGTGTTCATCAGAGGAGCCTTGCCCTGGTAGGCATAGTTCTTCCAGTCGAAGTTGAAGTCGTTCTGAGCCACATACCACTTCTTGGTCAGCCACTCGGCGTTGCGGGTAAGCTCGGGGTAGAGCCACTCCTCGAAGGTCATCTGCTCCACCGCGTTCATCAGCTCAAACGACTTGTTGTTGATCATCGACGAGAAACCGCCCTGCATACGAATCTGAATCATCGACTGCTCCTGGTTGCGGCGGCCCTTCTTGGTGGTCACGAAAAGAACACCGTTTGCAGCACGCGAACCATAGATGGAGGTCGAAGCAGCGTCTTTCAACATCACAACGTTCTCAATATCATTGGAGTTGATGTTGTTGAAGATAGCCGAAGTCACGGGGGCACCATCGAGGATAATCAGAGGCTCGGAGCCTGCGTTGATAGACGACACACCACGCATCATCAGCGTCGAGGTTGCAGTAGGCTCACCCGACGAGGTGAAGATTTGAAGACCGGGAACTTTACCCTGCAACACGTCCGACACGTTAGCCACGGGAGCATTTGCAATCTTGTCGCCCTTGACGGTCGAAACCGAACCAACCAACGACTTCGATGCTACGCCCGAACCATAACCGGCCGTAATCACAATGTCCTCAATCTGCTGGGCATCCTCCTTCAACGACACGTCGATCTTGGTGCGGCCGGCAACAGCCACCAACTCAGTGGCCATACCAACATAGGAGAACTCCAAGGTTGCATTCTTTGGAGCCGAAATCTCATACGCACCCGACAGATCCGTGATGGTTGCAGTCGTTGTACCCACTACCGCTACCGTAACAGCCAAGATGGGCGAACCCGAAGAGTCTGTAACAGTACCGGTAATTCGCACGTTCTGTGCAAATGCGCCGAAGCACATCAGCAGAACAGCAAAAACTGACAGTACAATTTTTCTCATACGATAATTTTAAAAGTTTGGTTTATATTGTTTTACTTACGTTTTATTTTCGCTTACATTTTGCTACCCGCCGGGGCCATTTCCCACGCCCATACGCGCACGCAATTCCTTATATAATATAAAAAATCGGGTAAAGGTACGTACATTATTTCAATGCACCAACACTTTGTTAGTTTTTCTTACACCCAAAGGTCGTTTTCTTCACTTTTTCTTGCCAAAAATTATGCTTTGAAATGTTTTTGCGCGCAAAAACTTACAATCCGTAACCCACCACTCGCCACACACCTCCCCACTCCACCCACACACACACCCACCCCACCCTCGCGCCCCACGGCCTGCGTCGTACAACCCCCTGCGAGAGATTACTCCACGGGCACATCACCCCCAAACAGAGGCCCATTTCGGCGTATAATTACAATCTACAACTCCCTATTTTCGCCCCTCCGTACTCGGCCCAAAAATCGGCCCAAAAAAGCCCCGAAAAAAGACAAAAATGGGCGAG
>JAFYRC010000109.1 GCA_017547065.1 Tidjanibacter sp. | reverse complement strand
TCGTCACCATCGGTAGTGGCTGTGGTGAAGACCACCTACCGTCCCACTCGTGGGTGGATGTTTAGCCTCGAAGGAGCCCTTGCAGCTGGTCGCCGGGTGGAGCCTTCGCTCCTCTTTTGCTCCGACTATCTACTGGGGCGCAACCTCTCGCCCGAGGAGCGCACGCAGCTCACCACCCAACATTCACTCGGCACCGCCCCCACCCTTTCGGCCGTGGTCTACCGCCGTGTGGGACGTGTGGGAATGTCGCTCTCGGTGCGCAACCTGCTGGGTAGTAGTGTAAAATACGACGGCTACCAGCCCTCACGCCTCTCTGTTATCGAAAAGGAGTACACCCTTGGTTACACTCCCCACCCAAATAAATACCAGTATTCCTACCCTCGACACCTATATTTAACAATTAGTTATGACTTTTAGGCTACAATACATAGCACTCGCGTGCATCGTGTTCGGCTGGGGTTGCAACTACACCAACATCCCCACACCCAACGAGCAGTGGCCCGAGGCGAGCACCACCTCACCCCTCTCGCTGGCTGCGGAGTGCGCCGAGGAGGGTGTGCCCATTTCGCAGGGTGTAGTCTTCGGTGGCGTGGTTACGGCCAACGACCGCAGCGGTAACTTCTATCGCACCATTGTCATTGAGGACGAGAGCACAGCCGTGGAGCTACACATCGGGCTCTACGACCTACACAACCTCTACCCCATAGGTTGCAGGGTGGCCTTGAGGGCCGAGGGACTGGCAGTGATGGAGAGCGACGGAGTGGTGCAGATGGGGCGCACCATAAGCTCCTGGGCCGACTACAAAGTGGAGCCTCTCGGGGTGCCATCGCTCATCGACAAACGCATCGTTGTGGTGGGTGTTGGCGAGCCTGCGGAGCCACAAAGCGTGGAAGCCAGCGAGCTCACCGAAGAGATGTGCGGACGCTGTGTTAAAATTGATGGTCTGCGATATGTGGGCGAGGAGAAGGACTGGGGCTCCAACCCTTACAGTTCCACCTCCAACCGCCTATTTATCACCCCTACAGGCGACTCACTTGCCGTGCGCACCAGCCGTTATGCCGACTTTGCCACCACACCACTCCCCATTGGCGAGGTGTGCGTGGGCGGTATTCTTTACTACGACAGGCTCTTTGGAGCCGATATGTTTGTTCTCAAACCTCGCACCTATGACGATATCCAACCACAAAAATAGGCTCGGCCGTGTAGTGGCCCTTGCGCTCCTTATGGCTGTGGGTGTTGGCTGTGGCCCCACGGAACCCTCCGAGCGCACACTCTCCATTCGTGCGCTCAAAGCCCTCTATCGTGGCTACCCTGTGAGGATTACCGAGCAGGTGGTGATTGAAGGAGTGGTTGTGGGCACCGACCGCTATGGAGAACTCTATCATCAACTCATCCTCCAAGATCACACGGGAGGCATTATGTTTTCTATTGACAACGCCCGCCTCTATGAAACATACTCATTGGGTGACAGCCTGCGTGTGAGGTGTTGCGGACTCACGCTTGGGGCCTACGGGCACTCAGTTAGGGTGGGCGAAGCGCCCTCGGGCGATGGATATGAAACGAGTCCCATAGAGTGGCCGCAGTGGTGCTCGCTGGTGGAACATTGCGGTGTGGGAACGGAGCCACGGGCGGAACGCTTGGAAAGCATTGCATCCCTTGGGCCTCAACACATCAGCACCCTTGTGCGACTGGACGGAGTGCGCTTTGTGGAGGGTGGCGAGCACCTGGGTGTAAAGGGCGAGGGAATCTCCCGCCACCTTGTGAGCGCAACTGCAACGGAACCACCCACCGACACTCTCGAAGTGCGTGCAAGCGGCCATTCCGACTTCCACGACATCATATTGCCCACCTCCGCCTGCTCGGTCATCGGCATTGCCGGCTACTTCCACAACTCCTACCAACTGGTCATCACCTCCCCCGACGACATCGTCGAGCGCAGGTAAACAAACCGCTGAATACAAAGAGCGGGACAAACCGAATTTGGTCTGTCCCGCTCTCTATATTCCTATCATCGGAGGAGCGTTCGCTACAAGTAGCTATGGTCGGGGGCCTTCTCTACGCCATTCTCCTCACACACCCAAACCTCAAAAATCAGAGGGGTGAAGGGGAGAATCTCCGTGGTGATAATCACCTTTGTTTCCTCATCCTCATCCTCAGTAGAGGTAGTGGTCGAAGACGACGAGTTGTACATCTGGTTATAGAGCGATGCGTAGTACATCGAGTCGTAGTAGCTATCATAGTAGCCGCCATAGCCATAACCGCCGTAGCCACCATAACCACCACCATACATACTATTCATATAGCTGTAATAGTTGAGGTAGTCGTAGTAGGAAGAGTAGTCGTAATCGGACGACGAAGAGCCACTCGTGGTCGACTTGGCAGCGCTACCCGAGATACCATAGCCATAGGCCGAGGTGAAGATTGTTCGGATGTGGTCGCCATAGCAAGCCTGACAACAAGCCTGTTTGAAGCCCTCAATCATCGAGGTCTCGGTATTCTTCATATCCCAAGTCAGCGGGCCCTCGTTGTAAATCTCGCCCCATGCCCTCATCTGCACCGAGTCGATGTTGCTATCAAACACGAAACCGTCAAGGAAGTATGCCTTGTAGTAGCAGGTGAGAGTCGAGTCCTTCACCACCGAGTCCCTCTTGAAGGGGAATGGGTTTTGCAGTTGCACATAGAGCCCCTTATAGCCCTTCAACGAGTCGGCAGCATTCATACCCCAACGCTCCACATAGGCGCCAATGGCCACCTCCTCCTCTTCGATGGGCTGGGTGGTCATCTCCAACAGCTCCAAAGAGTCGACAATCACGGGTACACTACCGGGCAGACCAAACTGTCCGTTGTAGCCCACATTGGTGGAGGAGTAGCCCGACGCGGCCATATAGCTACCCGAAGGCATAATAACCCTCACCATATCGCCAACCCTCATATGGGTCAGTGCCTCCCTTGTACCTTTGGGCAACAGGGAGTTCTCTTTGTGAAGGTGTACAAAGTCGGGCACATAGTGGGTGCGGCGGTTGTAGGTACCCTGCACCTTTGCCACCGCTGCGCTACGGGTGTAGAAGACATCCTCGTCGAGGGTCTTACCCGTGTAGTTAATACGCACCCAATCGTTCTCCTCTGCGAGGGTGTCGACCTTGGGGTCCAGAACGGGAGCTTTGCGCAGCCAGAGGATGTAGGTACCGTCGTCGGTCTTCATCCACTCGGCATATTTCGTGAAATCTACGTTTTTCTCCATCCACGCCTCCAATGCTTGGTTCTCGTGGCCGGAGGTGTCAAGGCCGCTGTTCTTTGCACAGCCAACAGCCAGCACCATAGCCACCAAGGCGGCAAATGCTATTTTGAGAGTCTTTATCATAATGGTCAATATCTGCTCTAATTTTTCTTTATCTGCTCCACGTTGAGCACCCACATCAGGGCCGTATTTTTGTCCACATTACCCAATGCGTGGTCACCATAGCCGTTGTTGGAGGTGAGGAACACGGCAACCGAGTCACCCTCCATACGCCCCATTAACGCCTCTTCGAGTCCTTTTAGTATGGCACCCGTGCCAACCTTTATGCGGCGGGGTGAAAAATCCCAATAGGATGAGTCGAATGTGGGATAGAACTTATCCATCAGCCACTTTTTGTTGGTGTAATAGGGTTTGTTGGCGGGGGTGGAAGCAAAAGTGTAGGCCTCAAAGTTGAAGACCAAGCTGTCGCCCTTGGCGATGGTTTGGGGCTCGGCGGGGAGCATTCCTGCATCGGCGAGTTTGTTGCCTGCCACATACACAAACACACTATCGCCCACAAGCGAGAACTCTACGCCCTTGCTTGCGAGATACTTTTCGATTTGTGTGCGCTGCTTGGGAGCGAACTCATCGGAGGCCTCACAGCCAACCAATGCACTCACAATCAGGCCCATAGCCAACAAAATGACTGCTATTTTCTGCTTTCCATTCATACTCAACTCGCAAAGATAGAAAAAAACTTTCAACACCGCAACTCTAATCTCCCTACAAAAAGGAGGTTAGAGCCTCGGCCCCAACCTCCCCCGTGTGTTATTTTGGTGTGTCCTACTCCTCGTTAACTGCCACGAGGTTCCTATCACCAAAGCCGTTGTCGATCTTCGTAACATAGGGGAAGAACTTCTGCTCCTTCACCCAAGCCAATGGATAGACAGCCTCCTCGCGCGAGAACTCGTGTGCCCACTCTCCTACCACCTCGGCAGCCGTGTAGGGTGCGTTGATGACAATCTGAGGAGTTGTTTGTGCCTCGTGGAGAATTTTCACGAGCGCATCGCAGAAGCGATCCATCTCGCCCTTCGACTCACTCTCGGTGGGTTCCACCATCAGGGTGTCGTGCACAGGGAACGAGAGGGTTGGAGCGTGGAAGCCGTAGTCCATCAATCGGTGGGCAACGTCGCCAACCTCCACTCCATACTCTTTGCGGAAGTTGGTAAGGTCGAGAATCATCTCGTGGCCCACACGTCCGCTCTCACCGGAGTAGAAGGTGCGGAAGCTCTCTTTGAGCTTGCAGGACATATAGTTGGCATTAACGATGGCCGTTTCGGTAACCTTGCGGAGACCCTCTGCGCCCAACATCTTGATATAGCCATAGGTGATGGGCAACAGCAGTGCGCTACCCCAAGGCGAACTCGACACAGCTGTAATACCCTCCTCGCCGCCGGTCGACTGTACCGAGTGTGAGGGAAGGAACTTAACCAGGTGCTCGGCCACACACACGGGGCCTACACCGGGGCCACCACCACCGTGGGGCATAGCGAAGGTCTTGTGGAGGTTGAGGTGGCACACGTCGGCACCGATAAATCCGGGGTTGGTGAGGCCCACCTGGGCGTTCATATTTGCGCCGTCCATATAGACCTGACCGCCAAATTCGTGTACCGTGTCGACAATCTCCCTGATGCGGCTCTCGAACACACCGTGGGTGGAGGGGTAAGTTACCATCAGACCTGCCAGCTCGGCTTCATACTGCTCGGCTTTGGCTTTGAGGTCCTCCACGTCGATGTTGCCGTTTGCATCACAAGCTACAGTAACAATTTTCATACCTGCCATTGCAGCCGATGCGGGGTTTGTTCCGTGGGCCGACGAGGGAATGAGGATGATGTTACGATAGCCCTGCGAGCGGCTCTGGTGGTAGGCACGGATAATCATCAAACCGGCATACTCGCCCGCAGCACCCGAGTTAGGCTGAAGGGTACAACCAGCAAAGCCTGTGATGGTTGCGAGGTCCTTTTCGAGCTCGGCAATCATAGTCATATAACCCTCGGCCTGTGCTTCGGGAGCGAAGGGGTGCATATTTGCAAAGCCTGCCAACGAGAGGGGCATCATCGTCACGGCAGGGTTGAGTTTCATCGTACACGAGCCGAGCGAAATCATACTGTCGGCCAACGAAATATCCCTGTGTTCGAGGCGCTTGATGTAGCGCATAAGTTCCGTTTCGGAGTGGTACTTGTTGAACACAGGCTGTGTGAGGATTGCACTCTGGCGCACCAGTGCAGCGGGAATTACCGACGCCTCCTCGTTGATTTTCACACTCTTGGGGGCCTTACGACCAACAGCCTCTGCAAAAATCTCCACAACCTCTACTACCTCCTCGTCGGTGGTAATCTCATCGAGGCTCAACCTCACGCGATCCTCGGCGGGATAGTAGAAGTTGATACCGTGCGACAGGGCAATGTCCTGCACCACGGCTGCCTCGGCGCCCACCTCAATGGTATCGAAATAGGCCTCCGTACGGAGCTCATAACCGAGGTGTTTGAGAGCCTCAGCAAGGGCTACGGTACGGGAGTGGATGTGTCGAGCAATGCGGCCCAAGCCCTCGGGGCCGTTGTAGACTGCATAGAGGCCCGACATCGAGGCCATCAGAGCCGATGCGGTACAGATGTTGGAAGTTGCCTTCTCACGTTTGATGTGCTGCTCGCGGGTTTGGAGCGCCATACGCAAGGCACGGTTGCCAAGCCTATCGACCGACACGCCAATGATACGGCCGGGCATATTACGTTTGTAGGCATCCTTGGTTGCCATATATCCTGCGCTGGGGCCACCAAAGCCCATAGGCAGACCGAACCTCTGCGACGAGCCAACGGCAATGTCGGCACCCCACTCTGCGGGGGCTTTCAGCAGCACAAGGCTCATAAGGTCACACACAGCGGCCACCTTAACTCCCACCTCGTGAGCCTTCTGTGCGAAGAACTCATAGTCCCTCACTTCACCTGCGGCTGCGGGGTACTGCACGATGGCGCCAAACTCCCTGCCCGAGAACTCATAGCTCTCATAGTCGTCCACCACAAGCTCAATACCGAAGGGCTCACTACGAGTGAGCAACACGTCGAGCGTCTGGGGGAAGATGTTGCTATCTACAAAGAGAACGTTCACGCCCTGCTTCTGCTGATCCCTACTGCGCAGGGCATACATCATCAGCATAGCCTCGGCTGTGGCGGTAGCCTCATCCAAGAGCGAGCAGTTGGCAATCTCCATTGCGGTGAGCGAGGTCACCATAGTCTGGAAGTTCAAGAGGGCCTCCAACCTACCCTGCGAGATTTCGGCCTGGTAGGGGGTGTAGGAGGTGTACCACGAGGGGTTTTCGAATACGTTGCGGAGGATAGCAGCGGGCATCGAGTTGGGATAGTATCCCATACCGATAAACGAGCGCAAGGTCTGATTGCGGTCGGCCAGCGCACGGATGTGGGATGCAAACTGCACCTCAGTCATAGGCTCGTCGAGAGCCAGTGGCTTGTGCAACCTGATACTGTGGGGCATCACCTGACCGATGAGTTCGTCCACACTCTTCACGCCAATGGTGGCGAGCATTTGTTTGATTTCCTCTTCCGAGGGGCCGATGTGACGGCCTACGAATTGTTCAAGCATCTATGTCTGTGTTTTAAGTCAATTTTCGTCTTTCTCGTACTCCCCCACTCTACTCCATCGGGGCAATTACCACCTTGATGTCGGTGTCGGCCAACAGTTCGGGGATGCGGTCAATCTCCTCCTGCGGAGTGCCGATGGTGTGGATGGGATAGAACACCTTGGGGTTAATCTTGCGGGCCGCATCAACTGCCGACTCCACGGTCATCGTGTAGGGGAGGTTTACGGGCAGGAAGAGGTAATCAACGTCGGGCACGGCCACCATTTCGGGGGTCTGCTCCGTGTCGCCCGCAATGTAGACGCGCTTGCCTGCAATGGTGAGCACATAACCCACGTCGCCCCTCTCCTTGGGGTGGTACTGCGGGCGCTCAATATTGTAGGCCGCCACGGTTTCCACCATACCCCACGGCATAAGGTGCATCCTTTGGCCGGGACCGAGGTCAAGTGCACCATCAATCTGCTCGGCCATATGGGTGGGACACACCACCATCGTTGCTGCCTTCGAGAGGTAGTCGATAGCTTTGGGATCGAAGTGGTCGTCGTGGTGGTGGGTTACAAGTATGAGATCCGCCTTGGGCAGGCCAACGTAGTCGCTCTCGCTCAAGCATGGGTCAACGTAAATGTGTCGACCGGCGTGGGAGATGCTTATGCTGGCGTGTCCAAAGAGTCGGAACAATATGTCGCAGAGGTGGTTACCCTCCCGCTTGTCTGCTGTATACATTATATCAATTTCAAATCGTTCCTTGTTGT
>JAFYRC010000108.1 GCA_017547065.1 Tidjanibacter sp. | reverse complement strand
GAGAACGAGTAGAGGGCAAAATGCCTTTGCAATAGAAAAGAGAGAGCACACCGCCCTCTCTTTTTTCTTTATATCGCTCTTTTCTCGTTTTGCCCTGATAGCCTTGGCGACATCACCTATAAAAGTTAGAGGTCGGTTTGTTTTTTCTTGGTATTCTTTTTGCAGATTATCAAGATTATTTAGTACCTTTGCGCCATCAGTACTTGAAACGACAGTAGGTTGATGTTCATCTTGAACGGACACGGTTTCAGGTACTGATTTCATTTTCGCTTCCATCAATGCGTTCTGCATTTCAAGCATCTCTTCAACCATCTCTGGTGTTACAATCTCCACCTCAATACCCGCGGCCTTTACGAGGTCAAGTACCTCTTCGGTACTCATTTTAGCCTCGGCAGTATTGAGGTCGCTATCCTCAATCTGATACAAAACAGCCTTGCCATTCTCTTCCCTCTCTTGGATAGTGCCAAATAGAGTATCAAAGAATGGTTTCATCTCCTCGTTCTCCTCTATGGTATCAACGATATTATACGTTTGACCGCTTGACAATGTGTGTAACGTAGACCGTGAGGAGCGGGAAGAGAATCATACCAAGGCCGGGGAGGATGACCGTGAGAATTTTTCCCATTGGCGTAACGGCAAAAATGTTGGCACCCACGGTAGTCATATTAAGGCCAGCCCACCAAAGAGCCTCACCGAAGCCACCAAGGCGAGGATTGATGCCCATCTCGTAGGAGTAGAACAAGAGGGCCGAGAGATAGGTGAGCATAACAATCAGGGCAATGTAGCTCCACATTATGGCACTCACGCGCGAAGGAGTCACAAGGCGAATGGTGGAATAGACACCCAGCAGGGCCCTCACCAGCGGGAGGCATTTGAGGAGCACATAGACTCCGTTGTGAAGGCACACTCCGGCCCACGACAGGAGGTTGAGCCACGGGATGGATACTATTAATATAATAATATTACGCCAAAAGTAGCGACGCGGATTGTGGTCTGCAACCGTGCGAACAATGAAGTCGAGCACGAAAATTAGGCAGACTACAAGTTGCAATTCGGCCACTCCGGAGGAAAGTTTATAGGATCCACGGTGGATGATATCCATCGAAAGCGAGACCAAAATCAGTATTCCGGCAACGATTGCCACCCCATCAAGGGCCCTAACAAGGGGTGATTGAGCGTTATTTTTCATAAAAAATGCGTTTTTCTACCCAATAGCAAAAAAAATACCTCACATTTTTTTGGCAGTAAAAAATAAACGATTACCTTTGCACCGCTTTTAAGGCGCGGCGAGATAGCTCAGCTGGTTAGAGCGCATGATTCATAATCATGAGGTCCCCGGTTCAATCCCGGGTCTCGCTACCAAGGGTGGCAATCCCAAAAGGGTTGCCACCTATTTTTTTGTACATCCACACAAATACCCATAACGCCATGAAGAAATTCCTTTTGATTGCTTTTGCGACCTGCCTCGGCTTGTCCGCCCAAGCACAGAACACAACCGAACCCAAAGGTAAAGCCATCGTTCATGTATTTGGCGACTTCCACTCCGCACTGGAAGCCGACGGCAACAATCGCGGTTTCTTCTTGGAGCGTAGCTACCTCGGCTATGAGTACAAACTCGAAGAGGGACTCACTCTTACTGCCATTATGGACGTTGGCAGCTCAAAGGACGTGGCAGATATGCAGCGCATCGCCTTCGTGAAGAATGCCATGGTGTCGTGGAAGAAGGATAATTTCACCATCAACGGAGGTGTTATTCCCACAAAACAAATTGAGTTTCAAGAGCTTTTCTGGGGATATCGCTACATCATGCAGTCCTACCAGGGCCAGCATGGTTACAGCAGTAGCGCCGACTTGGGTGTGTCGGTAGCCTACGTACTCGATGATTTGTCGATTGACGCCACCATCCTCAATGGTGAGGGTTACAAAAAACTTCAACAGAGCGACGGTCTCTACTATGGTGTAGGTTTAACCCTCTCGCCCATTAAGGGTCTCTTCGTACGCGCGTACGGTTGCCTCAACGAGAGCGGAAACAAGGAACAGAGCAACTCGGCAAACTACACACTCTTCGTGGGTTACAAAACCGACATTGTAACCTTTGGTGCCGAGCACAGCCGAATGTACAACACCGCCTACACGGAGGGTGCCGACCTTTTTGGCTATTCGCTCTACACCAACATCGTTCTTTCGCCCAAGACCAACTTTTATGCTCGTTTCGACAACATCGACACCAATCACACCCTGAATGCCCTCAAAGCACAGCAGGTGGTCACTGTCGGCGCACAGTTCAAGTTGGGCAAATATGTCAAACTTGCACCCAACGTCAAGTTCAATATGCCCAAGGCTGAGGGCGCAAAGGAGCACTGCACAGCCTACCTGAATTTCTTCTTCGGATTCTAAAAGAGCACTCCGTGTGCTTTTTTTTGCCCCTGGCGAAATGGTTTTTCAATTTTAATCGATACCTTTGTATAATTATTATACAAGGTATGGAGTTATGAAATCTATCAAAGATATTTTCGTCATCGGCAAGGGCCCCTCGAGTAGTCACACCATGGGCCCAAAAAAGGCCGCAACCGATTTCCTTAAAAAACACAACGAGGTTACCTCATTCCGAGTTACCCTCTATGGCTCGTTGGCCGCAACCGGCAAGGGTCACCTTACCAACGTAGCCATCGAGGAGGTGCTCTCCCCCACCGCTCCCGTAGAGTTTGTGTGGAGGGCCCAGGAGTTCCTCCCCTTCCACCCCAATGCCATGAAGTTTGAGGCTCTCGATGCCGAGGGCAACACCACCGATTGCGACACCTATTACAGCACCGGTGGCGGTACCATCGTGCGCGAGGGCGAGGAGACCTCCGACAGCGAACACATCTACCCCTTGACCACCATGACCGACATTATGGAGTGGTGTAACAAGACCGGTCGTAGCTACTGGGAGTATGTTTTCGAGCATGAGGACAAGGATATCAAAGACTACCTCTCCAACGTGTGGGGCAACATGCGTGGAGCCGTACAAAACGGCCTCACTAACGAAGGCGTATTGCCCGGTGCACTCAACCTGCGTCGCAAGGCTGCAAGCTACTTTGTGCGCTCGCGAGGCTACAAGGACAACCTTCGCACCCAGGGTCTATTGTTTGCCTACGCCCTGGCCGTGAGCGAGGAGAATGCCGCAGGCGGCACCATTGTAACAGCCCCAACGTGTGGCTCGTGCGGTATCGTTCCCGCAGTGCTCTATCAGTTGCAGGAGGAGTATGAGTTTAGTGACATACAGATTGTGCGCGCACTGGCGACTGCCGGTCTGGTGGGCGCCATTGTGAAGACCAACGCCTCGGTATCGGGTGCAGAGGTTGGCTGTCAGGGCGAGGTGGGCGTTGCGTGTGCAATGGCTGCCGCCGCCGCAAGTCAGCTGATGGGTGGCTCGCCCGCACAGATTGAGTATGCCGCCGAGATGGCTCTCGAACACCACCTCGGTATGACCTGCGACCCCATGTGTGGACTTGTGCAGATCCCATGTATTGAGCGTAACGCCATGGCCGCAGCCCGTGCTATTGACGCACAAATCTACGCCTTCTACACCGATGGCAAACACCGCGTGTCGTTCGATAGCGTAGTGAAGGTCATGAAGAAAACCGGTCACGACCTCCCCTCGCTCTACAAAGAAACCTCCGAGGGCGGTCTGGCAACGTTATAGCAGTCAGCGATTTATTAAGAGAGAACAGATATGGGGAAATGTAGGTTTTTCGCTTTTGCGGTAGCACTCATCGGATGTGCGGCACTGTTGGTGGGATGTCCCGCCACAAGTGGCACTGCGCACTATGGTGAGGCGGTCTACACGCCCCACTCGGCCGTTGGTTTTGAGATTGTAGCAACCAAAGGACACTCCACAATTCTGCGCACACTCTCCCCATGGGCCGGAGCGAGCGAACACGCCACCAAAGAGGTCTTCATCGTCCGCGAAGGCGAGAGCGCTCCCGAAGGTTTCAAGGGCACGGTAGTGAAGGCCGCACCCGAGAGGGTTGTGTGTCTATCGTCAAGCCACGTAGCATTTATGGACGCCCTGGGGGTGGACGAAGCCGTTGTGGGAGTGAGCGGTGCCGACTACATCACCAATCCCCACATCCGCAGTGGCGTGAAGAGTGGAGCCGTGAGGGAAATTGGCTACGACACGGCCATAAACTACGAAGTGATTGCCTCCTTGCGCCCCGATGTGGTATTCATCTATGGCACCACGGGCGAGAATACAACACTCACGGGTAAACTGACCGAGTTGGGTATCCCCTACATCTATATGGCCGAGCAGACCGAGCGTACACCGCTGGGTAAGAGCGAGTGGCTCGTGGCGGTGGGCGAGGTGTTCGACCGCAGGGACGAGGCCGTGGATCTCTTCGGGCAGATTGGCGAAAGGTATGAGAGCATGCGCTTGGCGATGCTCGACGTAGCCCACAAGCCCAAGGTGATGTTCAACACTCCCTACAAGGATGTGTGGTTTGTGCCCGCCGATAGTAGTTATATTGTAAAGCTCGTGGAGGACGCCGGCGGAGAGTATATCTGCCGAGGTAGCAATAGCACAACCTCGCGCCCCATCAGTGGTGAGAGTGCCTACGTGTGGCTCTCGCAGGCCGATGTGTGGCTCAATCCCAATAGCGCACGCACCATCGGACAGCTCGTGGCCGAAAACCCTAAGTTTGCAGGCGTGAATGTGGTGCGCCGTGGCGAGGTCTACAACTGCACCGCCATCAGCACCCCCACAGGTGGTAGCGACTTTTGGGAGAGCGGCGCCGTGTGGGCCGATGTGGTACTGGCCGATATGATTGCCATACTGCACCCCGAAAAGGCAGGTGGCCACCAGATGTACTACTTTGAGAAATTGAAAAAATAATTGAAGAAGCGTAGCAACATATTGTTTGTGGCTCTTGCCGTGATAACGGTGGCGCTGTTTGTGGTCGACTTGATTGTCGGCTCGGTGGCGGTACCTCTCGGCGAGGTGTGGCGTGCGCTCTTCGGTGCGGAGGGAGAGAGCGAGGTCTACACGACCATCGTGCGCAACTTCCGCCTACCCAAGGCTATCATGGCCCTGCTGGCCGGTGCGGCCCTTTCGTCGGTGGGTCTGCAAATGCAAACCCTCTTCCGCAACCCACTTGCAGGTCCCTACGTTTTGGGCGTCAGCTCGGGCGCTAGCCTCGGTGTGGCCCTGATGTTGCTTGGCCTGCCCCTGCTCGGCATTTCGGGCGGTGCGTCTGTCGTTCAGGACCTCGGAGTGGCAGGCGCAGCGTGGATTGGTGCGGCAGGTGTGATGGTCATCGTTATGGCCGTAACGGCACGCATCAAGAACATTATGACGGTACTCATCCTCGGCATGATGTTTGGCAGCGCAGCCTCGGCATTGGTGGAGGTTATGCAGTACCTATCGCCCGAGGGAGCTCTCAAATCGTATGTGGTGTGGACCATGGGCTCGCTCGGCGGCGTCACGCTCCAACAGCTCAACATCATCGTTCCCGTGGTGGTGGCAGGTCTGCTGCTCTCCATTTGGCTCATCAAACCGCTCAACATTCTTCTATTGGGTGAGAACTATGCCCGAACAATGGGTTTGAATATCAAGCGCATACGCTTTGGCGTGACACTAACTACCGTATTGCTTGCCGGTACAATCACAGCCTACTGTGGCCCCATCGGCTTCATCGGCTTGGCAGTGCCACACGTGGCAAGAATGCTCTTCCGCGAGGCCGACCACAAAATTCTGGTGCCGGCTACAATGCTCACCGGTGCAGCAATGATGTTGCTGTGCGATGTGGCATCTACTCTGCCTGCGGGAGACATGACACTGCCTATCAACACCGTATCGGCCCTGGTAGGCATACCGATTGTGATCATTGTGATTGTCCGCAACCGTAAAACCATGATGTAAGAGGAGTTGGCTATGGAACAGATAATGGAACGCATAAATACTGTGGAACTCCACTCCGTGACGCTCGGCTATGGTAGCAGAATACTGATGGCCGAGGCTTCGGTTGGCTTCGGTTGGGGCGAACTCACGGCGCTGATTGGCCGTAACGGCACAGGCAAGAGTACGCTTCTGCGCACCATTGCCGCACTGGCAAAACCACGCAGTGGACGCATCACAATCGAGGGTAAGGAGATTGGCACCCTCTCGCGTAAGGAGATTGCCGAACGCATAGCCTTCGTGTCGACCGAGGATGTCAGAGTGCAGAACTTGCGCGTGTGGGATGTTGTGTCGCTCGGAAGGGCTCCCTACACCAACTGGGTGGGAAGGCTCACCGCCGAGGACGAGGAGGTTGTGAGGAAATCGTTGGAGCTGGTAGGCATGTGTGGCTTTGAGGAGGCCTCGATGGACAGCCTGAGCGACGGCGAAAGGCAGAGAGTTATGATTGCAAGGGCCCTGGCGCAGGACACCCCCATCATTTTGCTCGACGAGCCCACGGCGTTCCTCGACCTGCCAAACAAGTATGAGGTTTGCCTATTGCTCAAAAAACTGGCCCATAAGGAGGGTAAGTGCGTTATTTTCTCCACACACGACCTGTCGATTGCCATTGAGTTGTGCGACACGATAGCAATGATTGAGGGGGGCAAATTCCACCACGGTACAGCCGAAATGCTCATCCGTAGCGGACAAATGCAACAGCTTTTCAGCAGTACACAGATCGAATTTGACGAGCAGAGGGGCAACGTGCGACTAAAAAAATAAAAAAAGTTAGCAACTTTGTTTGCAATTATCCATTTTTTGTTTACCTTTGCACCGCTTAAAAGGTACCTAGACGTGGAAACACACAGGTATTCAACATAAAGCAACGCCTTTAGCGAGGTGTCGGGGCCCATTCGTCTATCGGTTAGGACGCAAGATTTTCATTCTTGAAAGAGCAGTTCGACTCTGCTATGGGCTGCAAAAAATTAAAAAAATTTTAAAAATATAATAACAATGGCAAATCACAAGTCTTCAAAGAAACGTATTCGCCAGACCGAGACTAAAAGGTTGGAGAATAAGTACTACCACCGCACCACTCGTAACGCGGTGAAGGCTTTGCGTGGTACCACTGACAAGGCTGCTGCAGAGGCTCTGCTTCCCAAAGTAGCTGCAATGTTGGACAAACTCGCAAAGAAAAATGTAATCCACAAGAACAAAGCAGCTAACCTTAAGAGTGGCTTGCAGGTTCACGTTAACCACTTGTAGTTTACAAAAAAGAAAAAAGCCTGCGGTAGGCAAGCGCATAGCGTAGGCTTTGTATGGTGACCGTAGCTCAGTTGGCAGAGCATTGGATTGTGGTTCCAAGGGTCGTGGGTTCGAACCCCATCGGTCACCCCAGAGAAGAGAAGTTCTGAAATGAACTTCTCTTTTTTTTATTTGCGCATCACGGGTTCGAACCCACGAAGTGCCCCCTTTCAAGGGGGTTAGGGGGTTCCCGTGAGGGTGCGTCGGAAGCTGAAAGCATGCTCCTCATCCACCGAATATTACCATACAATATCCGAATATTGCAGATTGGTGTTTTTGTACTGAAAATACCGATAATTTTACCTACTTTTGTGGTGTGAAAAATCCCATATATACAATATGTATAGTGCTGGCACTAACCCTTCTACTTGTTCCGACCACCACATCGGCACAGCACTTGTTGTGGGATGTTGATTTCGAGTTCCGATTTGACAACCGAGAGTATGGCGACCCAAGCAAAATGATTGCCCCCTCGGAAACAATCTTTGGTGCAAAACTAACCCCCGAAATAGGTTGTGAGTGGAACGATGGACACTCAATAAAGACCGGCGCCGTGTTACCCGCAACTTTTGGAGATGCCAATTTCATGGGCTCGCCCGAATGGCTCGCCTACTACCAATATAACGGACGCCAGTTCCACGCCTATGCAGGTAAGTTCCCACGCAAGAAGATGATTGGCCACTACTCGGCCGCCTTTTTCAGCGATAAGACACTCTTCGAGGACCGAGCACTCGAAGGAATGTTGTTGCAACATTCAAGCAAGTATGCATCCAGCGAGCTGGGTTGCGACTGGAACGGACACAACACCGACACCCGTAGGGAAAAATTCCTGATCTTCTCGACCGGACATGTCGGAGGTAATATCATACAGGCCGGTTACACCCTCACCCTACATCATCACGCCGGCAGTTACACCGTGCGTGGCGTGGTCGACAACGGCCTTGGAGCCTTGTGGGCCAAGCTAGACCTCGCCAAGGTGCTACAATGGGAGTCGGCCTACGTGAGGGGCTCGTGGCTGAAAGCCTACCAAAATGACCGCAGGCACATTGGAGTCCCCACCCTACCCTCGGGCTTTGAGTTGGACGCCGAGGTGCAAATTAAGTCGCTGGGTGTGAGGGCAACAGCCTACCAGGGCGACGACCTTATGCCATACTACGACTCGCCCTATGAGGACGCAAATGGAGCACCTTACGCCGACAATCTCTACCACGGCGACATTTTTTATCACATAGGGGGGGATCAGATTTACGGTCGTGTGGAGCTCTTCTGGGTGCCCCGCGTCATCGACGGGCTCAACCTGCGCATTTCATCCATCCACCACTGGGATGGCAACCACTTGGGCTGGCAACAGGTTGTTTCGCTGGCTGTTAATTTTGGAAATAATTAGACACACAACAAACTATATGAACAATCTTTTCCGCGCATTGGTCGTTTTTACCATGACCGCAATCATTGGTGGATGCGACACTTTTGTTCCCACCCCCTCTCCCACTCCTGAGGAGGAGGACACAAAAACACTCAACATCGTAATCAACGAGGTTAACACCAGCGCCAAGTATATCGAGCTCTACAACAAGAGCGACAAGGATGCCAACATCAGTGGTCTGACCATCATCAAAAACAACGAGGGTCCCATCGGCGACGCGGATGGCCTGGCCGACTTCGCAGTGGCCGAAGGCACAATCATCCCCGCCAAAGGTTTTGCCGTAATCGGTTGCAAGGGTAACACCAACACCTATGACGGCGTTGCACTAGGCACAAGCAAGACGGGTATTTCGGGCAGTAAGTCGCTACTCTTGGAACTTGTGGACGCCGAGGGTAACCACCTCGACTACTTCGTAAACACCGCAGCCGAGGCCCCCAATGCAAGCGACGAGTGGGACGGAGCTATCCTCTACAACTTCGACGTTGCAATGCGCGTGGGCGATGGAGCAGACAAGTGGTATATCATAGCCGAAGGCACCCCCGGTGCACCCAATGGTGGCTCGGTTATCAGGGGCCACAACATGCCCGCCGTACACTTTGGTCCCGTGGAAGATAAACCCGAGGAAGATAAACCCAGCGGTGGTGAGAATGGCGGAAGCGACGACAACACGGGTGATGACAATCAGCAGGGTGGCGACACTCCCACCACTCCCGACACCAACATCTCCTCGTTAGCTCAGGCTGTTGCTTACGTGTGGGACGAGAACACATTCCCCGAGATTACCCTCACCGTAAAGAAGGACGAGTGGAACAGAATGCTCACAACCTACGACCAGAACAGCCAGACAAAACAATATTTCAAGGGCGACGTAACCTTCTTCAACGGCACCCAGACCTATGAGTTCAAGGAGGCAGGATGGAGGCTCAGGGGCAACACCTCGCGTAGGCGTCCCGAGGGTAATGGCGGTGAGATGCACAAGACCGACAATGCCGACTGGCACCACTTCCACGTGCAAATGAACTTCCGTAAGTATCACAAAGACAGCGCCCACACCATCAACGGCGTGAGGAAGGAGCACCTCAAATGTTTCAAGGACGACCCCACCTATGTGCGCGAGATGTATTGCTATGATTTGTTCCGTCGCTATGGCGTGTGGACCGCAATCAACGACATCTATTGCCGTTTGTGGATCAAGGTGGAGGGCGACTCGAAGGCCGCATATTATGGCGTGTACGAGATGCTCGAAACCATCGACGACGAGTACCTCGAAGTGCGTTCCGACAAGTTCGGTAGCGACAATGGCAACCTCTGGAAGTGTTCCTACATCTCCCAGGGCCCTGCCGACTTGAAGGATTACAGCAACGACAGTAAGTTCGGCCTCGACCAGGATACCGACGAGGAGTGGCCCTACGAGCTCAAAACCGAAAACTACTCGTTCTCCTCGGCCAAGGCACAGCTCGTAGACTTCATGAAGAAGCTCAACACCAAGAGCGGTCAGGACCTGCACGATTGGCTTGGCGAGATTATTGATATTCCTCTCTTCCTGAAAACCTACGCTGTGAACGTAACGGTTGGTATGTGGGACGACTACTGGAACAATGGTAACAACTACTACATGTATTTCACCAGCGGCGGTACTGAGGGCTACAAGTTCTACTTCATACCCTACGACTATGACAACTCGTTGGGTACTTCGCAGGCGTGTGGTCGACTGAGTGACTCGGGACGCGACACTCCTCTCAAATGGGGTAGCAACGCCAACCACCCATTGGTGAACAAAATCATCCAGTTTGACGATTACAAGGCTCTCTACATCAGCTACCTCAAAGAGCTCGTGGACTCCTCGAAGGGGTATTTCGACCAGACCAGCAGCGTCAACCGCATCCGCGCTTGGCATAACAAAATCTCGCCCTACATCACTAACGACACCGGCGAGGATATGGAGATTAAGGACAGACCCGCATCGTGGGGTAACCACAGCGAGTACCGCCTCTGGGAGAATAGCAGCAACAATTTCTTCAAAGTGAAGGCCGAAAGCTACCGAAATCACCTCAATTATTAGTGACTGCTAAAAAAATAACAGAGAATATTTGCAGGGCGAAAAATAAAACGTACCTTTGTGGATAGTAGACACAGAAAACACTAACAAAACAAAAACATACAACTATGAACATTCCCGCAGAATTGAGGTATTCGAAAGACCACGAGTGGATTAAAGTAATCGAGGGTGGCGAGGCATTGGTAGGTATCACCGACTTCGCACAGGGCGAGCTTGGCGACATCGTATTCGTTGACGTACCCACCGTTGGTGAGACCATTGGCGCACACGAGGTATTCGGCTCGATTGAGGCTGTGAAGACCGTGAGCGACGTATTCCTGCCCGTGAGTGGCGAAATTCTCGAACTCAACCCCGAGGTTGACGCCGACCCCGCACTCGTAAACCAAGAGCCCTATGAGGGTGGTTGGCTCGTGAGGATCCGCATGGAGAACCCCGCAGAGCTCGACGACCTGCTGGATGCAGAGGGCTATGCCGCAATGCTCTAAAAAAAGCAAAAACTGAAAATCAATTATACAATCACAAAAACTTTTCTACAGAAAATGGCAACAAAAGTTACGGTAGTAGGCGCAGGTAACGTAGGCGCAACTGCTGCAAATGTTATGGCTATCCGCAAAGTTGCAAGCGAGATTTGCCTCATCGACATCAAACCCGACCTCTCGGAGGGTAAAGTTTTGGATATGTACCAGACTTCGACTCTGCTCGATTTCGACACCAAGCTCGTTGGCGTAACCAACGACTACAAAGCAACCGCAAAGAGTGACGTTGTAGTTATCACCTCGGGTGTTCCCCGTAAACCCGGTATGACCCGTGAGGAGCTCATCGGCGTGAACGCAAACATTGTTAAATCGGTGGTTAACAACATCCTTCAGTACTCGCCCAAAGCAATCTTCGTGATCGTTTCGAACCCCATGGATACCATGGCATACCTCACCTTGAAGGCTACCGGTCTTCCCAAAAACCGTGTAATCGGTATGGGTGGTGCACTCGACTCGTCGCGTTTCCGTTGCTACTTGGCAAAGGCTCTGAAAGCTGATATCCGCGATGTTGACGGTATGGTTATCGGTGGTCACGGTGATACCACTATGATTCCTCTCGTTGAGAAGGCAAGCTACCGTGGTGTACCCGTAAGCCAGTTCCTCTCGAAGAAGAAATTGGAGGAGGTTGCTGCTAACACTATGGTTGGTGGTGCTACCCTCACCAAACTTCTCGGCACTTCGGCTTGGTATGCTCCCGGCGCTGCTATCGCAAGCGTAGTTGAGAGCATCCTCGGCGACCAGAAGAGGGTTATCTCGTCGAGCTGCTACTTGGAGGGTGAGTATGGCGCAGAGGATTTGTTCATCGGTGTTCCCGCCGTTATCGGTAAGAACGGTATCGAGAAGATCGTAAGCCTCAAACTCACTGCCGACGAGAAGGCTAAATTTGACGCAAGCGTTGCTGCCGTTAAGAAGACCAACGAGGTTCTCTACGAGATCGGCGCATTGACCAAATAAAACAGGGTACTACCCCACTTTCACAAGAAAGGCCACCGCAACTGCGGTGGCCTTATCTATTTTTCATCAGCGTAGTGCCTAAAAGGTAATATTTGCGCCGAGATAGAATGCGCAGGTTGTCATTGTACCCGATATAATATCGTCGTATGTAGAATCGGCATCAATAGAACCGTCATAGCTTGGCATTCCCCACAACTTTGCTCCAAAATAGACTGCGAAGTCTGTGGTGGCAGTAATACGGTGATTTAGACCAATATTCACATCGGCATATGCACCACCAGTTCTCTTCATCTCAAACAATTTCCAATCTCTATCGGTATTATCCTCTTCATCTCTGTACTCTGTACAAACCTCAAGCTCATATCCTTTGGCAAGATAGAGACCCGCACTCAGGCCTACATAAGGAGCCCATTCTTTGGTGGAGAAATAGTATCGTCCGTGCAAATAGATAGGTACCGCTCCTCTCGGACGACCAACACGGCACAGATCTGTATCTATGCTATTATTTTCATATTTTCCATGAACCCAATCTTGAACAAAGCCGTCTGAGGCATACTCATAGCCAACACCCACGCCGGCCAAGAGGTTCTCTGTAAAGCGGTAGCCTGCAATGTAGTGAATGCCACCACCAAAGTCAAAGTCAAAGATACCACCCTGAACGTCAACAATATTTTTGAAACCAAGTTTCACAGGAGGCAACTCCTGTTTGGTTACGATGAGAGCCGAACTCCTCACCAACTGTGCCTCGGCCGAAAGGCCCACAAGCACCATTGCAAGCAATAGCAAATAGCGTTTCATACCTATTTATTATTTAATAACGGTTGTATTTTTATTCTTATCGTCGAACACGTCCTCCGTGCCACTAAATGATTGTGCCCTATTCTGCAACTCCACGTCCTCCATCTTGGCATTGCGGAAGTTGACATACTTCACCGGATAGCCCGAAATGGTAATCTCAATCCTACCTGCCGCATTGGTAATAACATCCACCGTGGCAGCCACAATAGCATCTGCCTTGTAGAATTTTGCCGCACGCGAGAGGGCAATATTCTTGAAGGTGGGAATGAAACCAACAATCTCCGGAGTGATGGCATAGGCTGCAAAGGCCTCGCTCTCGGTATAGGAGATACGGTCGCCAAGCAGCTGCATATCAGCCACCAAGGGAGTAATCATCACAGCGTGAGCAGGCTCCAAGCTACGAGCCGACGACTCCTGATACTGCAATGCGCCCTTCTGGGCAAAGAGGCTTGTGGCAGCAAAGAGCACCACACCAAGCATTAAAAGTTTTTTCATAGTAGTATAGTGTTAATGTCTTACCTAATGGTTGCACCGGCCTTCTTGCCAAAGGCGTCGATGAGTTTATTCATCGTGTTGTCGATGGTCTTATCGTCGAGCGTACGGCTCTCGTCCTGCAACACAAAACCAAGTGCATAGGACTTCTTGCCAGCCTCCAACTTATCGCCCGTGTAGACATCGAAGAGGGTTACATCCTTGAGCAACTTCTTCTCGGTCTGGAAGGCAATCTGTCTCAACTCGGCGTAGGTTACGCTATCATTCACAAGCAGTGCAAGGTCCCTCTTAACTGCGGGGAACTTGGCCAACTCCTTGGCAGCAACTTTGTGTTTGCGGGTGAACTTCACCAGAGTGTCGAAGTCAACGTCCAAGTAGTAAACCTCGGTTTTCAAGCCCAATTTCTTACGCAGCGCGGGCGACACGGCACCAATGTAGAGGAGTTCCTTATTACCTGCTTTAAGGCTCAGACCCTCCGAGAAGCACTCATTGGCGATGGGCTCGCTACGCAGGGTGTAAATGTCCATACCGAAGCGGCGGAGCAGTTTCTCTGCCACAGCTTTCAGACGGAAGAAGTCGGTCTGCTCGCCCTTGCTATTCCACGACTGGGTGGTGTGGGCACCAGCTACTGCCACTGCCAAGTGCATACCCTCCGAGTAGGGAGCCAAGCCACCCTCCTCTTTGCGAGCTGCGTCGTAACGATAGGTGTTACCAAACTCATAAATCTTCACGCTCTGAGCCTTGTGGTTCACGTTGAGCTCAACAACCTCCAACAAACCAAACAGCAGGGTCTGGCGCATAACGCCGAGGTCGGCACTCAGGGGATTCATAATCTTCACGCAGTTGTCGGCGGGGAAGAGTTCCG
>JAFYRC010000107.1 GCA_017547065.1 Tidjanibacter sp. | reverse complement strand
CGAGTTTACGCTCCAAACCTCCGGCTTTGAGGGCCTCCATCTTCTCGCGGTCGATGAAGTCCTTTCCGTCCACAAACTTGGTAATCCAACCGAGGCCTGCCTCGATGGGTGAAGTGGTGTCGTCAATCTCGTGGCCATAGAGGCAGAAACCTTTCTCCAAGCGGAGGGTATCACGTGCGCCAAGGCCGATGTTTTTCAGGCCAAATTCCTCGCCCACGTGCCACATTTCTTCCCACACACGGTCGGCGTCCTCGTTGGCAATGTAGATCTCGCAGCCGCCAGAGCCGGTGTAGCCAGTGGTCGAAAGAATAGCCTCACAACCAGCCACTTTGAGTTTCTTGAAGGTGTAGTATGGCATATCCTCGATGGGTTCGTCGCACATCTTCTGCACCATTTTCAGAGCCAGGGGGCCCTGGATGGCGAGTTGGCAAATCTCGTCCGAAGCGTTGTAGAGTTGTTTGCCGTGGCCGGCCTCCAAGCCATAAGCTGCACCCTCGGCACAGATGTGTGCCCAGTCCTTGTCGGTATTTGCAGCGTTCACCACAAGAAGGTATGTTTGCTCGTCCACACGGTAGACCAGCAGGTCGTCCACGATACCGCCCTGACCGTTGGGCATGCAGGAGTACTGCACCTTACCATCGGTGAGTGCTGCCACGTTGTTTGTTGTGATGTGCTGCAGGAACTCCACAGCCTTGGGGCCTTTAACCCAGATTTCGCCCATGTGACTTACGTCGAAGACGCCCACAGCCTCACGCACCCAGAGGTGCTCGGCGTTGATACCTGTAAACTCGATAGGCATATTGAACCCTGCGAAGGGAGCCATCTTTGCACCAGCGGCGATGTGGTACTTGGTGAAGGGAGTAATTTTCAGGTTTTCCATACTCGAAGAAAGGTATTTATGTTATTATGTTATGTTCGGTTTTCGGCCTAACGGCAAGTCAAAGATATAAAAAGCACTCGAAATTTGCTAAAATTATTGAAAGAGATTACACATTATAAGAAAAATCATTACATTTGAGGTGATATTAAAACCATTAATGGCGAGAGAAATTCAAACCTAACATAAAAAACTATTTTCTTAAAACTAAAACACAGAGTTATGAATGTCCAGAATTTGATGGCTGAGTTGGAGCGTAAGCACCCCGGCGAGAGTGAGTATTTGCAGGCAGTCAAGGAAGTGCTCGAGTCCATCGAGGAGGTCTATAACCAGCACCCCGAATTTGAGAAAGCAAAAATCGTTGAGCGTATGGTTGAGCCCGACCGTATCTTCACCTTCCGTGTCACTTGGGTTGACGACAAGGGTGAGGTACAGACCAACCTTGGCTACCGTGTACAGTTCAACGCAGCTATCGGCCCCTACAAAGGTGGCCTCCGTTTCCACAAAGCAGTTAACCCCTCGATGCTGAAATTCCTCGGCTTCGAGCAGACTTTTAAGAATGCGCTCACCACGCTTCCTATGGGTGGCGGTAAGGGTGGTTCCGACTTCGACCCCGTGGGTAAATCGGACGCTGAGATTATGCGCTTCTGCCAGGCCTTCATGTTGGAGTTGTGGCACAACATTGGTGGCGACACCGACGTTCCCGCAGGTGATGTTGGCGTAGGTGGTCGTGAGATTGGCTACTTGTTTGGTATGTACACCAAGCTCGCGCGCGAGTATAACGTAGGTGTGTTGACCGGTAAGGGCCAGAACTGGGGTGGTTCGATTCTCCGTCCCGAGGCTACCGGCTTTGGCGCTCTCTATTTTACTGAGCACGTGTTGGCAAAGGCTGGCAAGGATATCAAAGGTAAGACCATTGCACTTTCGGGCTTCGGTAACGTAGCTTTGGGCGCAGCTACCAAGGCTACCGAGCTGGGTGGTAAGGTTATCGCAATCTCCGGTCCTGACGGCGTGTGCGAGATTCCCGGTGGTATCACCAAGGAGATGATCGACTACATGCTCGTTATGCGTGCTTCGAACCGCAACAAGGTGGAGGATATGGCAACCAAGTTCCCCGAGGCTACCAAATTCACTGCTGGCAAGAAGGCTTGGAGCGTGAAGTGCGACATCGCATTGCCTTGTGCTTTCCAGAACGAGCTCAACGGCGACGACGCAAAAGAGCTTCTTGCTAATGGTACTTGGTGCTGCTGCGAGGTTTCGAACATGGGTTGCACCCCCGAGGCTATCGCTACTTTCCAGAACGCAGGTATCCTCTTTGCTCCCGGTAAGGCTGTGAACGCCGGTGGTGTTGCTACTTCGGGCCTCGAGATGACCCAGAACGCTGCTCACCTCAGCTGGTCGGCACAGGAGGTTGACGACAAGTTGCACTTCATCATGCAGAGCATCCACGAGCAGTGCGTACGCTTCGGAGAGAAGGCTGACGGCTCGGTTGACTACGTGAAGGGTGCCAACATCGCAGGCTTCATGAAGGTTGCACAGGCAATGTTGGAGCAGGGTGTAATCTAAACACCTCGCCTCCGACGGGCTACTGATAAAATTCAGGGGCAGACAATCTTAAGTTGTCTGCCCCTGATGTTTTTTGTGTGGTGTGGTTAATAGGTAAAACTACTGCCACCAATGAACTCCCTCAGGAGTGAGGTGGGGGGAATCTCGGCCTCGTCATACTCGCAGAAGTTGTCGAGGAACTTCAACAGGCGCTGTGCCTCGCCATATTCCTCCACCGTGTCGGGCACGTTGTAGAGCAGAGGTATGATGTGGCGCTTCAGTACGGGAATCTCGTAGAAGAGCGACGAGTTGAACATCACATCGGCATTCTCCTGATAGGGGAAGATGTGTTTCTCTTCGCCACGGCGTACGCTTTGCCAGCGTTTCAGGGTGCTGGTGGCGTCGGCCCCACGGTAGGCGTTATCACGCACGATGCGACGTATGAGTCGGTTGTCGGTGGTGGCAATGCGCGAGAGGTCGTCCATCGATATGGATGTGAAGCACGAGAGGTAGATGCGGAATTTGAAGTGGTCGGGCACCTGGGCGGTGAGTCGTGGGTTGAGTGCGTGAATGCCCTCCACAACCAACACCGAGCGAGGGCCGAGTGTGAGGGTGTGTCCGTCCCATTGGCGGGTGCCGCTGATGAAGTCATAGCGGGGAATCTCCACACTCTCGCCTGCCAGCAGACGCATCAGGTGGTCGTTGAAGGTGGGGATGTCGAGTGCGTTGATGGTCTCGAAATCGTAGTCGCCACTCTCGTCGCGCGGGGTTTGGTCGCGGTTGAGGAAGTAGTCGTCGAGCGAAATCATCACGGGTTCCAGACCGAGAATACGCAACTGTATGCCCAAGCGCTTGGAGAAGGTAGTTTTACCACTCGACGAGGGACCCGATACCAGAATGACCTTTGCACCTCGTGTGCGGTTCTCCTCGGCCACTTGGTCGGCCACTTGTGCGAGTTTCTTCTCGTGGAAGGCCTCGGCAATCTTCACAAGGTCGCTACCCTCGCCACCCACAATCTTGCGATTGAGGGAGCCGACGGTGGAGACGCCCATTACATCCACCCAATGTTTGTACTCCTGGAAGATGTCGAACATCTTATCCTGCGGCACTTGCACCTCAAGGGTGTTGGGGGCGGTGCGACACGGTACGGCAATGTAGATGCCGTTATAATATGGTTTCAGGTCGTAGAGGTGTATGTAGGAGGTGCTGGGTGCGAGGGCGCCGTAGAAATAGCCTGCCATATCGTCCAGCGTATAGACCGTAACGTAGAGGTTTGGGCGGGAGGTGAGTATGGCCACCTTGTCCTCAAAGCCCAACTTGCGGTAAATCTCCACAACCTCCTCGCGCTGCTGCTTGTGTCGCTTGATGGGAAGGCCCTCGGCTATGAGCTGGTTCATACGCTCCTTGATTTGCTCGACCACCTGTTCGGTGGGGGCAATACCCTCAATCTCGCAATAGAAGCCCCTCGACACCGACTGTGTGATGCGGAAACGGTGAGTGGGGTAGAGGTCGTGTACGGCCTTGTGCAGGGTTAGGAAGAGGGTGCGGTGATATACGCGCGTACCCTCGAAGTGGGTGATGTCGATAAACTTGATTGTTGCGGGCTCGGAAATGCGGTAGTCCAACTCGCGAATAGAGTTGTTGACGTAGGCCGCCAAGAAGGGGAGCGAGTTGGTGGAGCTTATCGTTTGGGCTAATTGACCCAGCGAAGTGCCCCATTCTACAGAAAGGGTTGTGTTGGTGTTGACACACACAACTTTGATGGGTGTATTCATAGTGTAGTTCTATTTTGTTGGTTTTCAAAGTTACAAAAAAAATCGTATCTTCGCCAATGGTTTAGACCAACAAGGTTGATTTTTAACAAAAACGTAAGATAGTTTCCTATGAAAAGATTCAAAATTACACTCTTCGCAATGGTTGCAGCAGCGGCTCTGATGTCGGCTTGCACGCCCAGCACAGAGAAGGTTATCATCATCTCCACCAGCGACATACACTCCAAACTCGATATGCTCCCCCGCTTGGCCACCTTCCTTGACCAGGCACGTGCACAGGATACGGCAAGGGTTTTCGTGGTTGATGCGGGCGACCGCTGGACGGGCGATCCTTTTGTGGATATGGCTCCCCACGCAGGTAGGCCCATTATTGAGCAGATGAACGCCCTCGGCTACGACGTTGCCACCTTCGGTAACCACGAGTTTGATATGGGCCTCGACACCCTCCAACGCCGTGTGGAGGATGCCAAGTTCCCCATTGTATTGGCCAATGTGAATACGGGTAATACCGCGCTGCAACAGCCTAAACCTTATGTGGTTAAGCGTATAGGCGGTGTGAAGGTGGGTTTCCTTGGCCTTGTTACCAACTATGCGAGTGGACACCCCGATGGTGACGATGCCATCTTTGTGGGCACAGAGTTTTTCTCGCCCGAGTGGGCTGCTGAGCAGTATGCCGACGAGTTGAGGGCCAAGTGTGACCTGATGGTCATCATCTCCCACTGCGGCCTCGATAGGGACACCACAAATGTGGCAACAGCCTTCCCCATGGCCGACCTTATCATCAGCGGCCACACCCACGAGAGGTATGCCGACCGTGTGGGCGAGGTGGCTGTGGTGCAGGGTACAAACAAACTGCGCGCCGTGGGTGTTACCACAGCAACCATCACCAAGGGTAAAGTTACCGCCCTCGACACCAAGTTCGTCACTCTTCCCGAGGAGGAGAAGCAGAGCGTGAAGGAGGAGGTTGCCGCCTATCGTAACGTGCCCTACCTCACAGAGCCTATTGGCACCTTTACCGTCGATGCCGACAAAATGGGCCTTGCCCACATGATGGCCGACGAGGGGCGCAAGGTGGCAGGTACGGATCTTGCTTTCTACCACGTCGGTGGCACTCGCCTGGCGGGTCTTGCTGCGGGCGAGGTGAGTCGTGGCGACATCTACGAGTTGGAGCCCTTCAAGAGTTTCCTTGTGGTTACAACGATGACGCTCGGCGATGTCAAGGATATGATTATTAATAAGTTTAATGACACAACCAATCAAAAGGAGTCGCACCGCGTGGACCTCATTCCTTCGGGTTTGGAGTACACAATTCTCACCAACGCCCAGGGCGACGCTGTGGATGTGCGCTTCCGTCCGCAGGTGAAAAAGGAACTCTACACGGTGGCCATTGCCGACTATGTCTACGGTAACAAGGTCTATGCCTATACCCGCAGGCCTGCGCAGGGCCAAACGGGTCAGGTGACCGACTACCTCATAAGCCGACTGGCCGAGGGCCCCTACACCCCCGACAATACCCCACGCGGCAAGATTGTACGCAAGTAGTCGCTTGGAATACGAAAAATGACAGTCAAATTTTGACTGTCATTTTTCGTATGATTGGTATGTGCTATTTGCGATATGTGATTTTGTACTCCGTCGAGAGAATAGACCTTAGCGTCCGATGATGAAAATTGTCGGGCGTTTGTGCATCTCGGGTGCGGGCATTTTGCGCCACTCGGCCACCGAGAGGGTGCGAATGAATTGGGTGGGCGAGGTGATATCCACCGCCACGGTTACCCTCGTTGTGGGCATTAGTGTGGAGAGCATATCGCCCAGCAGTTTCTCGTTACGATAGGGGGCCTCAATAAAGATCTGACTTTGACCCTCGGTGTGTGCCCTGCGCTCGAAGTGGCGGAGAGCCTTACTCCTCTCGGCGGGTTTGATGGGAAGGTAACCGTTGAAGGCAAAGCTTTGGCCATTCTGACCGCTGGCCATCAGGGCCATCAGCAGGCTCGAGGGGCCCACCAAAGGTACAATCTCAATGCCCTTAGCTTGTGCCAGCGCAACCACATCGGCTCCGGGGTCGGCAACTCCGGGGAGGCCTGCCTCGCTGATGATACCCGCACTGCGACCCTCCAATACGGGGCGCAAAAGGGGCTCAATCTCCATGGCGGTGGTGTGCTCGTTGCACTCGGCAAACTCCAACTCCTCGATGGGGCGGCCAATCTTTGCGGCACTCAAAAAGCGACGTGCCGTGCGCACGTTCTCCACAATGAAGTAGTCCAAAGCCGCCATCACCGCGCGGTTACCCTCGGGCAAGACGTCGTAGGGATTTCCCTCGCTAATGGGGCAGGGGAGCATATAGATTTTACCGTAGGCCATATAGTTCTCTTATTCCTTTATATATATACGTTTCACGCGCTTGGAGATGGAGGTCATAACCTCATAGGGGATGGTGCCGAGCAGAGTGGCCATCTCCTCCACGCTTCCGCCCTCGCCGCCGAAGATGACAACCTCGTCGCCCTCCTTGGCTCCAAGGCCCGTGACGTCGACCATGCAGCTGTCCATACAGATGCGTCCAACAATGGGAGCTTTTTTCCCACCCACGCTCACGCTCCATGCTCCACCACCCAAGCGGCGGTCGAGTCCGTCGGCATAGCCAATGGGTATGGTGGCAATCTCCGTGGGGCGGTCAATCACTCCCGTGCGGCCATAGCCCACCGTGTCGCCCTCGTTGAGAGTCTTAACTTGCACAATGCGTGTGGTGAGCCTTGCGATGGGAGTTGCTCCCTTGGCACCCACGCCGTAGAGTCCAATGCCCAGACGGCACATATCGTAGTGCGAGTCGGGGTAGCGCTCCATTGCAGCACTATTGTTCAGGTGGCGCAGAGGGGTGTTGGGCAGAGCCTCCATAATGGCCTTCGACACGGCCTCGAAGTTGCTCTGCTGGGTGCGAACGAATGCTTCCTCCTCGGGCACGTCGGCCGTGGCGAGGTGGGAGAATATGGTGCGAACGGTAACCACGCCCTTCAACTTATCAAGCTCACCTTTGAGCGCCTCCACGTCCTCCATGCGGAAGCCCAAGCGGTGCATACCGCTGTCGATCTTCAAGTGAATGGGGTAATCGCTCTCGCCGGCCCTACACACAGCCTCCGCAAAGGCGTGCAGGGAGGTCAAATTATAAATCTCCGGCTCCAGGCGATAGTGTGTCATTAACAGAAAACTGTCGGCGTCGGCGTTGAGTACCACGATGGGCATTGTGATGCCCTTCTGGCGCAACTCCACTCCCTCGTCGGCAAAAGCCACAGCAAGGTAGTCAACGCCCTCGTGGGCCAGTGTGGAGGCAATTTCGTAGCCTCCGTGGCCATAGCTCGAAGCCTTCACCATTGCCATCAGGCGGGTGCCATCGGGTAACATTCGGCGATAGAGGTTGAGGTTGGCAACCATCGTAGAGAGGTTCACTTCCAACACCGTGGTGTGGCTCTGGCGCGAAAGGGTGTGCACCAAGCGGTCGAAGCCCGACATCTGGTGGCCCTTAATCAGCAGGGCCGAGCCCTCGATTTTATCTTGTGAGAAGGTCATCAAAAAGTCGTCCACCGAGGTGTAGAACTCGCTGGGCATCTCAAAGTACTCTTTGTAGGCCACGATATGCTCGCCAATGCCGATGAACTTGCTCACGCCACTCTGATCGAGCAGTTCGGCAACCCTCGAGTAGAGCCTCTCGTCGGGCAGTGTGCTATATGCAATGTCCGACAGGATTACAACCTTGCGCCTTGCGCCGGCAATACCATCCAATTCGTTGAGCGCGATGGCCAATGAGTTGGTGTCGGAATTGTGTGTGTCGCTCAAAATCACGGAGTTACCAAGGCCTTCGCCCAGTGAAA
Organism: Tidjanibacter sp.; assembly: GCA_017547065.1. Taxonomy (GTDB): domain Bacteria; phylum Bacteroidota; class Bacteroidia; order Bacteroidales; family Rikenellaceae; genus Tidjanibacter. The sequence goes on along the minus strand of JAFYRC010000107.1, from coordinate 820 downwards.
GTTTCAGCACTGTAGGTTTTGCGTCGCGGAGTTTTTCCTCTACAGCGGTGCGGTTGTAGCCCAAATTCTCATAGAGTGCCGCCACCATCGAGGGGATATCCTTGGCTTCAATCTTCTCCCTCACGGCCACCAAAGCCTCGGCAATGTAGGGGTCGGTGGGGTCGAATATCACCCTCTCGCAACGGCTGAACAGAATGGCCTTCTCGGAGGCCTTGTGGCTGAGGTCCACGAAGTTCTCCTCGTGCTGGGGGCCCAGGCAAGTGAAAATGCCAACGTCGGGGCGTATCATCGCCTCCAAGTGGGCCATCTCATCGGGGCGCGAAATACCAGCCTCAATCACGGCCATATCCTCGTCGCCCTCAATCATCAGTAGCGACAAGGCTACGCCCAACTGTGAGTTGTAGCTCCTTGGAGAACGGAATATGCGCACACCTTCGGGTGCAGCCTCGGCGATGAGTTCTTTTGTTGTGGTCTTGCCCGACGAGCCCGTGATGGCCACCACCACTCCCTTGAAGTGGCTGCGGTAGTCCACTGCCACCTTTTGGAGGGCGCGCAGCGAACGTTCTACCACCACGAAGCCGGCCTCGGGCCAAGCCTCAAAGTTGAGCGAGCGCTCCACCATAAAGGCACGCAGTCCTCGACGATAGAGGTCGTCGATGAAGTTGTGACCGTCGTGGTTCACTCCACCGATGGCCACAAACATGGGGTTTTGCTCGGTGGCAAAACTGTGTCGGCTGTCGGTCATAACACGCCCCACACGAAGGTCTGCTCCTTCGAGTCGTCCGCCGGTGAGGGTGGCTATTTCGCTCAACGTGTAATT
>JAFYRC010000106.1 GCA_017547065.1 Tidjanibacter sp. | reverse complement strand
GTGTGTCGAGCATAAGGTGGGCATCCTCGGGGCGCACAATGCCTGCCTCTATGGCGTTCTGCTTGTTGACGGGCAGGGAGATTTTGTGTTGGGGCAGGAAGTCGAAACTCATGTCGCCGTAGAAGATCTTCGTTGCTCGGCTCTCGCTACGCACGATGTCCATAGCCTGACGAATGGGCACACGGTAGTCCACCACGTCCTCCACGAAGATGTAGTCGTTGGCATACATATACTTCTCCTTGGGGAACGAGAAGGGTACGGGCTCGCTGTCGTTGTACTTGGCCTTCATCTGCTCGATGTACCAGCCGCCACCGAGGTAACTCTGGTTCATAATGCGCACGTCGGGGCGGATTCCTTCCACCTCCTGATTGTACCACATCGGGAAGGTGTCGTTGTCGCCGTAGTTGATGATTATGGAGTTGGGCAGCACGGTCGATAGGTAGTTGTAGCCCATATCGCGCATCACATAGCGTCCGCTACGGTCGTGGTCGTCCCAGTTCTCGGCACAGAGCACTGCGGGTACGCTCAGGCACACAACGGTTGCCACCACTGCAGGGGTCTTTTCGTTCTTCTTGATGACCTTCCTCAGCCACTCCCACACGGCCACCACGCCGAGTCCTATCCACATACAGAAGGCATAGAACGAGCCTGCATAGACATAGTCCCTCTCTCGGGGCTCACCAGGGGGCGAGTTGAAGTAGACCACAAGGGCCACGCCCATCATCACAAACAACCACATCACCACCGTGAAATACCTCGGGTTGCGACCAAGTTGCCACAGCAGACCGATGATACCGAGGATGAAGGGGATGAAATAATATGTGTTGCGTCCCTTGTTGTTCTTCATCGTGTCGGGGAGGTTTGTTTGCGGGCCGAGCATTGCCTCGTCGATGGGTCGAATGCCCGAGAGCCACTGTCCATCGGTAATCTCGCCCACGCTCTGGTTGTCGCTCTGACGTCCCACAAAGTTCCAGAGGAAGTACCTCCAGTACATAAAGTTGAGCTGGTAGTTGAAGAAATAGCGGAGGTTTTCGCCGAAGGTGGGCACCTCGTAGGCCTCGCCATTGTAGCGAATCTTCTTGCGTCCCTCGACTGCACCCCACGATTTGTAGCCCTCCACATGGGTGTCCTTGCTCGACCACATACGGGGGAAGAGCATTTTGAACTCGTCGGGGTACTCATAGCCACTGATGGTCTGCTCGCCTACATATTTACCCTCGTCGTTCACGTAGTATTTGGTGCGATACTTGACATCGGTAATGGGGGCGGCGTACGACACGCCCGAAAGGATAGGCTGCGCCTCATACTGCTCGCGGTTCAAGAGGTAGAGCAGTGCATAGGGGTTGTCGGGGTGGTTGGAGTTCATCGGGGGATTGGCGCTCGCACGGATAATCACCGAGGCGTAGGAAGAGTAGCCGATGAGAATCACCGTAAGGCAGGTGACAATCAGGTTGGCCAACTTCTTACCCTTCGTCTGGGTGTACCAAATGGCCACTCCCAGGGCCACAAACAGCAGCACCACATATATCGCAAAGCCCACATTCACAGGCACTCCCGCGCCATTGAGCACACGGTCGAACCATGCACCCACCTGGGTGGTGTAGGGGATAACGAGCGAGTTGACAAAGAGGATCAACACTCCGCTCAGGGCCGTCATCTTCACAAGGCCCTTTGTGGTAACCTGGGGAGTCTTGCGGAAATAATACACAAACACCAATGCGGGGATGGTCAGCAGGTTAAGGATGTGCACACCGATGGAGAGGCCCATCAGGTAGGCAATCAGCACAAGCCACCTCTCATTGCCCTTCTGGTCGGCCACATTCTCCCACTTGAGAATGGCCCAAAAGACCGCCGCCGTGAAGAGCGACGAAAGGGCATAAACCTCCGCCTCCACAGCCGAGAACCAGAAGGTGTCGGTGAAGGTGTAGGCCAGGGCGCCCACAAGGCCTGCGCCCATAATGGCGATGAGCTTACCTCCCTCGGGCTCCTCGTCCCTACGGCACAAGATGCGACGCGCAATGTGGGTAATGCTCCAAAAGAGGAACAAGATGGTTGCCGCCGCCGCAATGCAGGAGGCAATGTTAACCATCAGGGCCACCTTCGTAACATCCCCAAAGGAGAGTTGCGAGAAGAGGTTGGCAATCATCATAAAGAGCGGTGCACCGGGAGGGTGACCCACTTCGAGCTTGTAGGATGTTGGGATGAATTCGCCACAGTCCCAGAAACTTGCGCTGGGCTCGGTGGTGAGAATGTAGACCACCGCCGAGATGGCAAAGGTGAGCCATCCGAGCAGGTTGTTGATTTTATTATATCGCTTCATATAGCATTGTAACGTATTAATTCGCCTATAATTTTGCAAAGTTAAAAAAATAATGAGTATTTTTACAACCTCAATCAACGATTAACACAACACTATGGCTACAAAGTTAATGCTATATAACACCCTCTCTCGCAGGAAAGAGGTATTTGTGCCCCTCAACGAGGAGCACGTCGGTATGTATGTGTGCGGCCCCACCGTCTATGGCGATCCCCACTTGTGACACACCCGCCCCGCAATCACATTCGACCTCCTGTTCCGCTATCTGAAAGCCCAGGGCTACAAGGTGCGCTACGTACGTAACATCACCGACGTGGGCCACTTGGAGCACGACGCCGACGAGGGTGAGGACAAAATCACCAAAAAAGCACGTCTGGAACAGCTCGAGCCTATGGAGGTGGCGCAGTACTACACCAACCGCTACCACACCTTCATGGACAAGCTCGGTGTGCTTCCTCCCTCGATTGAGCCCCACGCAAGTGGTCACATCATCGAGCAGATTGACCTCGTGCAGCGCATCCTCGACGCAGGATATGCCTACGAGAGCAACGGCTCAATCTACTTTGACGTAACCAAGTACAACGAGAAATATCACTATGGTAAACTCTCCGGTCGCAACCTCGACGATGTACTCGTGGGTACCCGCGAAATCGACGGTCAGAGCGACAAGCGCAACTCCTTCGACTTTGCCCTCTGGAAGAAAGCACAGCCCGAGCACATCATGCGCTGGCCCTCGCCTTGGAGCGTTGGTTTCCCCGGCTGGCACTTGGAGTGTACTGCAATGAGCACCAAGTACTTGGGCGAGCAGTTCGACATCCACGGTGGCGGTATGGACCTTATGTTCCCCCACCACGAGTGTGAGATTGCACAGTCGTGCGCTTCGCTCGGTAAGGACTCGGCTCGCTACTGGGTACACAACAACATGATTACCATCGGTGGTCAGAAAATGGGTAAGTCGCTGGGTAACTTCATCACCCTCGAGCAGCTCTTCACCGGCACTCACGACAAGCTCGAGCAGGCATATTCGCCTATGACCGTCCGTTTCTTTATCCTTCAGGCCCACTATCGCTCGACCCTCGACTTCTCCAACGAGGCATTGAAGGCCGCCGAGAAGGGATACGATAGGCTTATGAAGGCTGTGGACACCCTCGAGAAGTTGCAGGCTTCGGCCACTTCGAGTGTGGACGTTGCCGACCTTCGCATCCGTTGCGAGGATGCAATGAACGACGACCTCTCGTCGCCCATGGTCATCAGTGCCCTCTTCGACTGGGTGCGCATCATCAACCAGATTGCCTCGGGCGAGCAGACCATCTCGGCCGACGACTTGGCAGAGTTGAAGCGCGTGGTGAACCTCTATGTGTTTGACATTCTGGGCCTTCGCAACGAGCGCGCCGAGGGAGCAAACGACAAGGTTGCCCCTCTGATGGAGATGATTCTTGAAATTCGTCGCAACGCAAAATCCAACAAAGATTGGCCCACTGCCGACCTTATCCGCAATCGTCTGGCCGAGGTTGGTATCCGTATCAAAGATAATAAAGATGGATCAATGGATTGGGAACAAGCCTAATCACAACCACCATACGAAAGAAAAACCACGAGTTTCACATTGCGAAACTCGTGGTTTTTATTTAATCTCTGACGATCGACGGTTGGCATAAAAAAACAGACTCCCCCGCCTTTCAGGCACCCCCTCTAACTTAGAGGGGGAGTTGTTGGATGGAACAACTTATGCAGAGTAC
>JAFYRC010000105.1 GCA_017547065.1 Tidjanibacter sp. | reverse complement strand
GTTTGATGGTTATTCTCCGTCCGGGCCCCTACGTGTGTGCCGAGTGGGAGTTTGGTGGCTATCCTTGGTGGTTACAGAATGTGGAAGGAATGGAGGTAAGGCGCAACGACGAACAATTCCTTCAGCACACCAAACGATACATCGACCGTCTGTACAAAGAGGTTGGCGAGTTGCTATGCACTAATGGTGGCCCCATTGTTATGGTGCAATGCGAAAACGAGTTTGGATCCTATGTAAAACAGCGTAGTGATATTCCCATTGAGGAACACCGAATTTATAATGCTACCATCAAGCAACAGCTGATTGATGCAGGTTTCAACGTGCCGATGTTTACGTCGGATGGCACTTGGCTGTTTGAGGGTGGAACAACCCAGGGTGCGCTTCCTACGGCCAATGGCGAGAAGAATATCGAAAGGCTCAAAGAGTCGGTTAATCAGTACAATGGCGGCCAGGGCCCCTATATGGTTGCGGAGTTCTACACGGGCTGGTTGGCCCACTGGTGCGAGCCTCACCCCAATGTTGACGACTCGCGCATCGCACGCCTGACGGAGAACTACCTGCGCAACGACGTGTCGATCAACTTCTACATGGTTCACGGAGGTACCAATTTTGCATTCACGAGCGGTGCAAACTACGACCGCAAGCGCGACATTCAGCCCGACCTGACAAGTTATGATTACGACGCGCCAATTAGCGAGGCTGGCTGGGCTACACCAAAGTATGATTCCATCCGCAATGTGGTAAAGAAATATGTAAAATATGACCTTCCCGAGCCTCCTGCGCAAATACCGACCATTGAGATTCCCTCAATCAAACTCGACAAGGTTGCCCCCGTGTTGGATTACTTGGAGGGACGTGGCGCAACAGCAGTGAATAGCACTCCGCTCACCTTTGAGCAACTCGGACAGGGTTATGGCTACGTGCTCTACTCTTGCCACTTCAATCACCCCATTGGCGGATTGCTTGAAATCCCCGGTCTGCGTGACTTTGCTACTGTCTATATTGACGGTGAGAAGGTGGGAGTACTCAATCGTAACACGAAAACATATTCGATGGAGGTTGAGATTCCATTTAATGCCACCCTTCAAATCCTTGTGGAGAACATGGGCCGCATCAACTATGGCGACGAGATTGTTAAAAACACCAAGGGTATCATTTCGCCCGTGTTGATCGACGGCCAGGAGGTTGTGGGCGATTGGGAAATGTATGGCTTGCCAATGGACGCAGCGCCTTCTGTGGATAAAATTGGTAGCATTCTCAATGGCCAGAATGATAATTTGGCAGGCACTCCCGTGTTTTATGAGGGCAGTTTTGAGTTGGAAACCACTGGCGACACGTTTGTGGATATGAGTGGTTGGGGTAAGGGCATTGTCTTTGTCAATGGCTACAACCTCGGTCGCTACTGGGGCGTTGGTCCTCAGCAGACACTTTACCTGCCCGGCGTGTGGCTCAATAGGGGAGTGAATAGGATTGTTGTATTTGAGCAACTCAACGATGTGGCCCAAACGGAGATTAAAACAACCAACACCCCAATCCTCACCGACTTGCAGTTGAATAAGAAATAGAAATTATAATACAAAAACACTTTTCAAAACTATGAACAAACGACTTCTTCTCACCGCATTGACTCTGTCGCTCGCTTGGGCGAGTGCTTTGGCTTGCACAAACCTTATTGTAACACGTGGCGCCTCCACCGATGGCTCGGTGATGGTTTCCTATGCTGCCGACTCGCACCAGCTCTATGGTGCTCTCTATCACACTCCCGCGGGTAAATTTAAGCCCGGCTCGCTTTTGAAGGTGAACGAGTGGGATACAAGCCGCTATTTGGGCGAGATTGCACAGGTTGAGAAGACCTATTCAACCATTGGCAACATGAACGAGCACCAGCTCATCATTGGCGAAACCACCTTTGGTGGCCGCCACGAGTTGGAGGATCCCAAGGGCGGTATCGACTACGGCTCGCTCATCTACATCACCCTCCAGAGGGCAAAAACTGCACGTCAGGCGATTGATGTGATTGTTGATTTGGCCAATACTTATGGCTACGCTTCTAGCGGCGAGAGCTTCTCGATTGCCGACAAAGAGGAGGCGTGGATTATGGAACTTATTGGCAAGGGCCCTGAGAATAAAGGCATCGTGTGGGTAGCAAGGCGCATTCCCGACGGCTACATTTCGGCCCACGCCAACCAGGCCCGTATCTCCACCTTCCCCTTGAACGACCCCGAAAACTGCCTCTATGCCGAGGACGTTATTGAGTTTGCACGTGAGAAGGGATATTTCAATGGTGCCGACGAGGAGTTCAGCTTCTGTGCAGCTTATGCACCCCTGGATTTCAGCGCAATGCGTGGCTGCGAGGCGAGGGTGTGGAGCTTCTTCCGCAGGTATGCAGAGGGTATGGAGGCTTATGAGGACTACGCTCTGGGCCACAACCCCAACAATCCTATGCCTCTGTGGGTTAAGCCTACCAAGAAACTCTCTCCCAAGGATGTGTTCGATATGATGCGTGACCACTACGAGGGTACCGTGATGGATATGACCACCGACATCGGTGCAGGTGGTAGCAAATGCCCCTACCGCTGGAGGCCTATGGGCTTTGAGGTGGACGGCGTTGAGTATGTCAACGAGAGGGCTATCGCTACCCAGCAGACCGGCTTCTGGTTTGTGGCACAGGCTCGCAAGCAGCTGCCCGACCCCATTGGTGGTGTAATTTGGTTTGGCACGGACGATGCTGCAACATCGCCCCTCACCCCCGTATATTGCGGCTCGACCAAGGTTGCAGAGTGCCTTGACACCAAGACTGCTAACATCCTCACTTATAGCGACCGCTCGATGTTCTGGGTAACCAACCGCATCGCACAGTTTGCCTACCTGCGCTATGATTATATTGGCGCCGAAGTGCGCAGTGTGATTGACGCGTGGGAGAACGAGCAGCTTCTCAAAGTGCAGATTGCCGACGAGCAACTCTCGCGCAAGGCTATTGGTAGCATGAAGAAAGCTGCAACCAAGTTCTCCGTGAACACCGCACAGGAGTTGTGGGAGAAGTGGAGTAATCTGGATGACTACCTGATGGTTAAGTATATCGACGGCAACATCAAGAAGCAGGACGAGAGTGGTGCATTCCTCAATAATGGTCACCACCCCGCCCAGCCCGCATTCCCCAACCAACCCGGCTACTCCGAAAAATTCCTCCGTGCCATTGTTAAGGACAACGGCGAGGTGTTGAAGGTTGTTAAATAATTGGTTTAGGGAAACGTCGTAAACAACAAATACATAGCATTTTATGAAATACGACATCGTTGTCATTGGTAGTGGTCCCGGTGGACACGTTGCGGCACTTAAAGCGGCTAAACGAGGTCGCAGTGTTGCCGTTGTGGAGAAAGCTGAACTGGGTGGCGTGTGCCTCAATTGGGGCTGTATTCCCACCAAGGTTATGCTCAAAAGCGCACAAGTGTACCACTATATGACCTCGGCGGCCGCCTATGGTATTGACTTCGAGGGTGAGGTGCGCCCATCGCTCGATAAGATTGTTGCCCGCAGCAGGGGCGTGGCTGAGCAGATGAACAAGGGTATCGCTTTTGCCTTCAAGAAGGCAGGCGTTACGGTTTTGGCAGGCCACGGACGCATTGCCGAGCGTGGCGTTGTGGAGGTTACGGCTGCCGACGGCTCGGTGGAGCGCATCGAGGCCGACCACATAATCCTCGCCACCGGCTCCCGTCCCAGGGAGTTGCCTTCGATTCCCATCGACGGCGTGAGGGTCATCTCCTCGAAGGAGGCCCTTGTGCTGGGAGAGCTGCCCAAGAGTATGATCATCATCGGCTCCGGCGCTATTGGCTGTGAGTTTGCGTGGGTCTATGCGGCTCTGGGCGTTGAGGTTACCGTTGTTGAATACCTCCCGCAGATGCTTCCCCTTGCTGACGAGGAGATTAGCCGCACACTGGAACGTTCGTTCCGCAAGATGAAGGCAACTGTGCTGACCTCCACCGCTGTGAAGGCCGTGAGGGTGAGCGAAAATGGCTGCGAGGTCGATGTAGAGGGCAAGAAGGGTGCAATGACTCTCACTGCGGAGGTTGTACTCTCGGCTGTGGGTGTGAAGTCAAATATTGAGGGACTCGGTTTGGAGGAACTTGGTGTGCAAACGGAGCGAGATAAGATTGTGGTGGACGAATATTACCGCACCAACGTGGAGGGCGTCTATGCCATTGGCGACATCATTGCCACTCCCGCGTTGGCACACGTTGCTTCGGCCGAGGCTACGGTGTGTGTGGAAGCCATTTGTGGTGAGAGCCCCGAGCCCGTGGACTATACAACGATTCCTTCGTGTGTCTACACCACGCCCGAGGTTGCAATGGTTGGCCTCACGGAGAAACAAGCCATCGAGGCCGGCTATGAGGTCAAGGTTGGCAAATACCAATTCATGGCCTCGGGTAAAGCTACGGCAGCAGGCGAAAGGGACGGACTCGTGAAATTGGTCTACGACGCCAATACTAATAAGTTGCTCGGTGCACACATCATTGGCGGAGCTGTTACAGAGATGCTTGGCGAGCCCACACTGGCCAAACGCTTGGGCCTCACAGCCGAGCAGATTGCCTCCACCGTACACTCTCACCCCACAATGTACGAAGGCCTTCTGGAAGCCACCGAGGAGATTTTGTAATTATTTTCATACATTTGTATAAAGTTTAATCGCAATTTAAAAAAACAAAGAGCCGAGGACGTTGTGTTCTCGGCTCTTGTTGTATCGAAATGTTTGGGACGCAAGGCTCGTAGGTGCCTCTGGAGTTACTTCTTAATCTCGGCGATTTTGGCACTGGTGGTGGGGTCAACACTCTGCACGGCGGCCAGCACAGCGTCGGCTTGGGCTCGCTTGGTGAAGATGCCAACCGTATAGACCGTTTCGCCCGTGGGGGCAGTATAGCGAGAAATCTCCTTATTTGGGGCCTTCGATTTGATTGCCTCCCTAATCTCCACGCTCAAACCCTCGGCAGGACCAACAATCTCCAAGCGGTAGAAAGTTGTTGTCTTGGTGGGAGTAGCAGCACGGTCTACCCAGTCGTCCCTGCGGATACCATCCTTCCACAGTACAATGGTTGGCTGTTTGAAGCCTGCGGCACGCAGTTTGTCCACGCCGCTACGGGCGCTCTGGATGGTGGGGTAGAGGCCGGCGTAGAAATAGGTGCGTCCATCCTCCCTACGCTCGGAGTAGAGTGGCGACACGCCACGGAAAGTCTTAATGGGGGGCAACGACACGTAGTTACCCAACAAAATAGCATAGAGGTCGCCATCGGCAGGTACCTTTATGCGTGGCACATCCTCGGCAGAAGCATACCTCGTTTTGCCACCCACAACCACGTCTGCAAACTTGGCCTGCGAGCGTTTGGGGCCATCGAGGGGTGCAAACTTGGCATAGTCAGCGTTCTGATTAGCAACACTCTGTGCAAGCGAGTCGGCCCACTTATTACCACACAATCGGCGGGCGATTTTTACCTCCAAGTCCATCAGCACGGCCTTGCGGTGGGGGTAGAGAGCCACGTCGAGGTCGGTGCACTCGCTTTTGAGTTGCTCGCTCATCGTGGCCTCAATCTCCTCCTCGTTCTTGTAGTATTGCTCCTTCTCGGTATTCATTCCGAGCGAGTCGGCAAAGCCAACATAGGCCGCCGACTTACTCACAAAGAGTCGGTCGCTACGGTCGGCAATGCGGTCGGCGAGTTGTTTCATACGCTCCACGCTTGCTGTGTAGGTCTTGTGGTGGGCATTAGCCTCCTTCATCGTTTCGGCCACATCGTGGGCCTCAATGGCTGTGGCAGCCTCCTTGTAGGCCTCGGCATACTCGCCAATAATACCCTCCACCTCTCGTTCAATCATCGCATAGCGGCGTATGGAAGTCGTAAACAGCATTTTAATGTGCTCCTCCGAAGGGGTGAGCGTTGGAGGGTC
>JAFYRC010000104.1 GCA_017547065.1 Tidjanibacter sp. | reverse complement strand
GATTCACTCCTCCGTAATCGTTAAGGATGGCGGCGCGGTGATGTGCCTGGGAGAGAGCGGTACGGGTAAGAGTACCCACACCCGACTCTGGCTCGAAAATATTGAGGGCACGGCAAGGCTCAACGACGACGGCCCTGTGGTGAGGGTTGTGGATGGCAATGTGAGGGTCTATGGCTCGCCCTGGAGCGGTAAGGGATGCGTGTGGAAACAGGAGTCCTATCCTCTGGCCGCCTGCTTGCGCTTGCGCCAAGCTCCTCACAACACAATAACCCGACTCTCGAAGCTTTCGGCATTCGGGGCACTTCTGCCTTCGACTTTGCCGACTATGCAAAAAGAAGAGAGGGCGCTCGACAATATTTGCGATGCCCTCTCCAAGATAGTTGCCACAAAACCTATCTTTATGCTTGACTGCCTGCCCGATGCGGCGGCAGCTCGTCTTTCCTACGAAACAATCTTTGCTGCTGCGGGATACAGGTAGCGGCGGATTGATCTTTTGGGAGTCTTCTCGAACTCGTTTTCGCAGAGTTTAATGGTCGAAACCTTCTCGTAGGGCGCAACAAGTTTGTTGAGCGCGGTGAGGTTTTCGGCCATAATTTCTTTCAGCTTGGTGGTGCTCCAGCCATTCTTCTGTGCCATTTCGTAGTTGGGCACAACCAGAGCTACAAGCTTACCCTCCTCCTGAATGATGAGCGACTCGTTTACGGCCTCGAGGTTGTTGAGCTTAGCCTCAATCTCCTCGGGGTAGATGTTCTGACCGTTGCTGGACAGAAGCATTGTCTTGCAACGACCTTTGATGAAGCAGAAACCATCCTTGTCGAGGATACCCATATCGCCGGTGTGGAGCCAACCCTCTGCGTCAATTGCAGCATCGGTAGCCTCCTGATTTTTGTAGTAACCAACCATTACGTTCTCACCACGTACGCAGATTTCGCCGGGGATGTTGTGGCGGTCGGCCGAGTCAATCTTAATCTCCATGCCGGGAACCAATTGACCACACGCGAGGGGTTTGTAAATGGTGTGGTGAGCATAGCAAATCAGAGGAGCACACTCGGTCATACCATAACCAACGGTGTAGGGGAGTTTGATCTTTTTGAGCAATTTCTCCACGTCGCTATTGAGAGCAGCACCACCCATAATAAGCTCGGTGAGTGCGCCACCAAAGGCGTCCATCAGCTGGGTGCGAACCTTCTTGAAGATTACCTGATTGAGCAGGGGAATCTTGGTGAGGGTCTTCACGGGCTGCTTCTCGAGGGTGGGCATAACCTTACCCTTCACAATCTTCTCAATCAAGAGAGGTACGGTAAGGAGCAGGTCGGGCTTAACATCTTTGAGAGCCTTCAAAAGGATGGGGGCTGCGGGCAACTTACCTAACAGGGTGATGTGCGAGCCGGTAGCCAGAGGGGTGAGCATATCGAATGCACAACCGAAGGCGTGGGCGAGGGGCAAAATGCCGAGAACTCGCGAACCACGGTAGTGGAATTTGTAGTCAATGGCGAAAACTACGTTGGAGGTTACGTTGTTTACGGTGAGCATAACACCCTTGCTCAAACCGGTGGTACCGGAGGTGTAGGAGATGATGCACACTTTGTCGTTGGGAACCTCGGGGTAGATGATATCCTCGGTGGTGAAACCGTTGGGGTAACGCTCTGCAAAGAGGGTGTCGATGTTCTGGTAGAGCTCACCGATGTTGCAGCCCTCCTTTGCCCAGAGGAGTTCCTGGTTCTCGTAGTCAATTACGGCCTCCAACTGCTCGAACTGGGTGGGGTCCAATTTGGCCCAAATGTCGCTACTCAGGAAGAGCAGACGCGAGTCGGAGTGGTTGATGATGTTGGTTGCGTCGATGGGGTTGAAGTCCTGAAGAATGGGGACGATTACGCTACCGTAGGTGATAACCGAGGCGTAGGTGCTAACCCACATGGGGGTGTTGCGACCGATAAGGGCGATTTTCTCGCCAGCCTTGATACCATATTTCTCATATATAAGGTGGTTTTTGGCAATGAGAGTAGCCACGTCCAAATATGAGAGAGTCTGTTTCTTAAAATAGTCAGTCAGCGCAGGGAGCTCGGCGTTGTTGCGGAAGCTCTCCTGATACATCCTGATAAGGTTTTCCTTAACCATGAGTGAATTTATTTAGTTTGTTTTCCCTTTATTCGGTGTTTTGAATGTGCGAATTTAGAGCCAAACGGCAAAAGGGAAATGCGAAGTTGTAAAAATGCTCCGCTCTCCAATGGTGGTAAAAAGGTGATCACGCAAAAAGCGCCAACGCTCCAAAGTATTGATTTTCGGAGCGTTGGCGCTTGTGTCGAGAGTTGTTTGTTGTTGTATCTATACGATGCCTAAACCCTCAATGACCTACTTTTGCTGGCTGAGTCGGATGGCAAAACCGCCACCACTCTTCATCTCGACGGAGAGCAAGTCGCCGGCCTTGACGATGCGCTGTGAGGTGCGGTAGTCGGTACCCGTAAGGTCGCTATTTACTCCGTCGAGGAACTGCTCGGCACTCCACTCGCCCTCGCCGAGGAAGTCGAGCGGAACTTCAATGGTGCGACCCTCCCACGAGGTAAGGCCACCAACGAACCACTCCTCACCCTTGCGACGAGCCGTTACGATATACTCGCCAACCCTACCGCTCACAACCTCCGTGTGGTCAAAAGTGGCGGGAATGGAGGCGATGAAACGGGTTGTTTCGTCCTCGGCAATGTAGTTGGAGGGGCTGTCGGTGAGCATCACAAAGGGTGCGTCGAAGACAACGTAGGTTGCCACCTGGTGGGCCCTTGTGCCTTGACTCATGGGGCGGTGGTTGATGGGGCGGAAGTCGGCCTTGGAGGCATTAATCATTGCGCCCTGGGTGTAGTCCATGGGGCCTGCGGCCATGCGGATGAAGGGAATGGTCACGTCGTTGAGGGGCATGTTGACCTTGCTACCGTCGGTCCATTTGAGCTGTTCGAGGCCGAAGACGCCCTCGTAGTTGAGTACGTTGGGCCAGGTGCGACTAAGACCTGTTGGTTTGTACATGCCGTGGTAGTCCACCACCAACTTGTGGCGGGCGCACACCTCGGCAATGGTGTAGATGTCCCTCACGGTGGTCTGGTCGTGGGCGTCGAAGTAGTCCACCTTGAAACCCTTAACGCCCAGCGAAGCGTAGTGGGCGCACACCTCCTCGGCTCTCTCTACCAAGAGGTTGCCAACAGCCCACAGAATCACTCCCACGCCCTTCTGCTCGGCATAGCGGGTAATCTCCACGATGTCGAAATCCTCGATGGTTTTCAGAAGGTCGTGACCCTCGTTCCAACCTGCGTCGATGAGGATATATTCGAGGCCATAGCGGGCGGCAAAGTCGATGTGATATTTGTAGGTGTTGGTGTTGATACCCACACGGAAGTCCACGCCCGTCAGGCGGTTGCCGCTCCACCACTCCCAAGCCGAACGGCCGGGTTTAATCCAGCTCGTGTCGGTCAGGCGACTCTCGGCACCAAGGCGGTAGACCATATCATTGGTGGGTAGGAACTTGTCCTCCTCGGCCCACGCTACGATGCGCCAGGGGTAGGTGCGGGTGCCTGTGGTGTTGGCAATGATGTCTGTGTGGTAGCCTTTGGGACGCTTAGCGCCGTCCTTGTTGAGCCTAAACTCGGTGGGCAGTGGAGCGCAGAGGCCCTTCACACCCAAACCGCTCTCGGGGGCGGTGACAAACAAACCTGGGTAGTCCTCCACGTCGGCCTCCATAAGCAAAAGTTTACCTTTTGCGCCCACGTCAACCAACACGGGAAGGAAGGCCAACTCTTCGTGGGTGCCCATTTTGGAGATGGGCTCAAAGGTATATTGACTCTCAAAGGAGCTCTCGTATTTGTCCTTTCGGGGGCGGCAGTAGGGGATTACGAGGGAGTAGTCCTCGCTTGTCATCCATTCCACAATTTCTTCTTTCACAGCCACTTCACCACCCAGCGAGGTGTTGAAACGGTAGGCTATGCCCTCGTCGTAGGCCCTCAATTCCAGTGCCCAACCGCCACGCATTTGCAGGGTGAGGTAGTTGTAGGTGTCCTCCACCTGCGGGTTGCGGTGGAAGGGGGCGTTTATTGTTTGGTTTACGCTACCCTTGGTTGTCTTTCGTACTTTTGCATTGTCGCCCAGAGTGGTACCATTGGTGAGCGAGAGTGCTATGCGCGAGGGGGTCAAAACCTCCACCTCGTCCACAAGTAGGCGGTAGTGGATTTGCTCGGCCACGTCAACCACGACGGTGAGCCTCTTGGAGGGGCTTTGCAGGGTGTATTCTTTGGCTGAAAGAGTGGAGGGCACACACAGTGCCACCACCAACGACACGAGTGCGAGGGTAGAGTGTAGATGTTTCATATTAAAGTGTGGAAGGTTAGTTTTAGTGGTTGTGAGTTGCCGCCGGCAACAATGTCGGGGGCTCCGTTCTACTTGGGAGCCTTGCGGTAGAGGTAGGCGGCGATTGCAAAGAAGATGATGTTCGGTAGCCACACCATTAGGGTCGAAACCCAGCCTTCGCTACCCTTGGCAATCTCCTCAAAGATGCGACCCAGCATGATGTAGGTGAAGCACAAAATCACACCAATACCGATGTTTACACCCGTACCGCTACGCATCTTGCGGGCCGAGAGCGACACTCCGATGACCGTGAGGATAAACACCGAGGCGGGGTAGGAGTAGCGCTTGTGGCGCTCCACCTCAAAGATACCGATCATGTCCGAGCCTTTGGATTTCTGCTGGTCGATAAACTCGTTGAGCTCGCCAATCTTCATTGTGGTGATAAGGTTCTCAACCTTACCCAACTCCTGCTTGGAGAGGTTGATGAGTGTGTCGAGCTTCTCGTGGCGTTCGAAAACCTCGTCCTCGCCCACGAATTTGTGGGTGATGTATTTTGGGGCGGTCCAGTGGCCGTTCTCCTCGTTGTACTTGATGTCGGCGGCCTCCAACGACTCCACAATGCTGCTACCCTCAAAGCGCTCGATACTCATGAACGAGGCCTTGTTGCTGTTGCCGTTGAAGTTGCGCACATAGACAAATGTGCCCGGCTCGATTTGTCGGTAGATGTTGGGCTCGAATTGCTGTCGGCGGCTTGAACGCAGATACTGACTCTCAAACTCCACCCTCTTTTCGTTGGCGGCAGGGATGACTTCAAGGTTGAGGTAGAGCGACACGCCAGAGATTACCATTGCTGAGATGAAATAGGGCCACAGCAGGCGGCGGAAGCTCACACCGGCCGATTGTATGGCGGTGATCTCCGTGCGTCCGGCCATCTGCGAGGTGAAGTAGATTACGGCAATGAAGGTGAACAGACCACAGAAGAGGTTGATGAAGTATGGTATGAAGTTGACGTAGTAGCCGAAGATGATGCGCTCCAAGGGGGCTTTCATCTCGATGAAGTCGTCGATTTTCTCCACAGCGTCAAACACCACCACAATGATGATAATCAGTGCGATGGCAAAGAAGAATGTGCCGAGGAATTTGCGAGTGATGTAGCCATCAATCAGGCGAAATCCCGGCCAGAAGCTCTTGCGACGTTTGTAGATATTGTTGTTTCCGTTAGCCATACTAAACCACAAAAATAGGGCGCTAAATTTAATTTTCCAAAAATAGCCAACAGCCAACAGCTATTAGCTGACTGATGACTACTGATAGTTGGTCGCTCCTTACAGCCTGCGGGCAAGGCGGATGACCATCTCCTCCTTCCAGGGCTTGAAGTCGCCGGCGATGATGTGCTTGCGAGCCTCGCCCACGAGCCAGAGGTAGAAGGCCACGTTGTGCAACGAGGAGATCTGGGCCGCCATCATCTCGCCCGACACGCTCAGGTGGCGCAGGTAGGCCTTGGTGTAGAGGGTGTCCACAAAACTCTTACCATTGGGGTCAATGGGCGAGAAGTCGTCTTTCCACTTCTCGTTGCGGATGTTGATGATACCCTCCGAGGTGAAGAGCATGCCGTTGCGACCATTACGGGTGGGCATCACGCAGTCGAACATATCCACACCCCTCTCGATACCCTCCAAGATGTTGATGGGGGTACCCACGCCCATT
Source organism: Tidjanibacter sp. (assembly GCA_017547065.1). GTDB lineage: Bacteria > Bacteroidota > Bacteroidia > Bacteroidales > Rikenellaceae > Tidjanibacter. The sequence goes on along the minus strand of JAFYRC010000104.1, from coordinate 1,196 downwards.
AGGTAGCGGGGGCGGTCGGTGGGGAGAATGTCGTTCACCACCTCAATCATCTCGTACATCACCGGCGCGGGCTCACCCACAGCGAGGCCACCAATGGCATAGCCATCGGCATTGTACTGCTTGACAAACTCCGCAGCCGACGCACGCAGGTCGGGGAAGGTGCAACCCTGTACGATGGGGAAGAGGGACTGATGATAACCATATTTGGGCTGTGTGCGCTCATACTGGTTGAAACACCTGTCGAGCCAACGCTGGGTCATGGCCAGCGAGCGGGCGGCGTAGCGATAGTCGCTCCTGCCGTCGGGACACTCGTCGAAGGCCATCATGATGTCGGCACCAATTGTACGCTCTGTGTCGATTACATTCTCGGGTGTAAAGATGTGCTTGGAGCCGTCGATGTGGCTCGAAAAACGCACGCCCTCCTCGGTAATCTTCCTCCTTGCGGCGAGCGAAAATACCTGAAAACCACCACTATCCGTCAGCATTGGTCGATCCCAGGTGCTGAAACGATGCACGCCGCCTGCCTTTTCGATGATCTCCATGCCGGGGCGCATGTAGAGGTGGTATGTGTTGGCCAAAATGATTTGGGCCTCCACATCGTCGCGAAGGTCGCGGTGGAATATTCCTTTGACCGTGGCAGCTGTACCAACGGGCATAAATATGGGGGTTTCGATGGGGCCGTGGGCCGTTTCGATGAGGCCTGCACGAGCCCTCGATGCGGGGTCTGTGTGTTGAAGTGTGAATTTCATAGCGCAAAAATAGCAAATAGAATTGAGAATTGAGAATTGAGAAAATGAAAAATAACGGAAAGCGTGTGTTCCGTTGGCAGAACACACGCTTTATTGTTGTTGGGGATGAGGATTAGAAACTCTTCAGGCTGCTCTCCGGAGCATCCACCTCGCCGTGTGCCTCGCGGAACTTACCGAAACGGATGTAGGCCGAGATGTTGACGGAGCGTCCGAGCATCTCGTTGGAGCTGTGGCGGATGAATGTGCCCGAGCGGATGGTGCTCTCCACAAATTTGTGGCCGTGCAGAATGTCGCCCACACGCACCGAAAGGCCCGCTTTGAGCTTGGGAATCTGGGTACTGAACGAAAGTCCCAGCGAGTGGTAATATCCATATTCAACTGCCTGGGCAACGGCTGCCGTGGGGCGTGCCGAGTAGGAGGCACTGATGCTTGTATTGTCAAACCACT
>JAFYRC010000103.1 GCA_017547065.1 Tidjanibacter sp. | reverse complement strand
TCCCCTTTTCATCTCCTTCATTGGTAGTAGGTGGAGCATAAAAAAAGCAACCCTGTAACAGGGTTGCTTGTGGTTTTTAATTGCCTGTCTATAAGCAACTTAAAGACTAATACTCCTCCTCGTTAAACAGAAAGTCGTCCTTGCTGGGATAGTCGGGCCACACGTCCTCGATGGTCTCGTAGATGTCGCCCTCGTCCTCGATCTCCTCCAAGTTCTCAATTACCTCCAAGGGAAGACCCGAACGAACTGCATAGTCAATGAGCTCCTCTTTGGTTGCGGGCCAGGGAGCATCTTCGAGCTTCGAAGCCAATTCAAGTGTCCAATACATAATTCTTTGATAGTTAATAAGTTGTGTTTATGTTATCTTTGTTTTAGGTTGCAAAAATATAAAAAAATACGATACCACAAAAATAATCTACACATTCCACGCTTTTTCCTCTACACCAAGCCTTTGCGCGCACGCTCTGCCGAGGGTGTAGAAGTAGTCCGAAAGGCGGTTGAGGTAGCACAGCAGCTGCTCGTCCACGCTGTGGTCGGCCGTCACTCGCAACGCTGCGCGCTCGGCCCTACGGCACACCGTACGACAAATGTCGCACTGCGAAATGAGCCTCGCACCACCGGGAATGGTGAAGCAACGCAACTGCGGAAGGCCCTCCGTGAGTCGGTCGATCTCGGCCTCCAAGCCCTTCACATCCTCCTCGGCAATCTGTTTGAGCTGGCCTTTGAAGCCCACGCCCACGGCGAGCTGTGCCTCGATGGTCAGAAGTCGCACAGCCACTCCGTCGAGATAGGTTGCTGTGTCGGTGTGTCCGGCCTCCACGGCGAGGTCGGTGAGCATTGCCACGTGTGCGCCAAGCTCGTCCACCGTACCGTAGGCCTCCACTCGGGAGTCATACTTATCGACCCTCTCGCCACCAATCAGCGAGGTTGTTCCGTTGTCGCCGCAGCGAGTGTAAATCTTTGCCATTGCGTCAATCGTTGTGTTTGTATCTATTTCTGTTACTTGCGTTTAGCGTTTAAATAATGACGTGCTGCTTGGGCAGTGCGGGGTTGAAGAATAGGAGCGTGAAACGAGCCTTCTCGGCGCTCATACCCTTGTGTTCCGCCACGAGTCTGCGACACAATTCTCGCCCCTCCTTACTGCGGTTGTGCACCACGCAGAGGGTTGCCACCGTGCCACTATCCCCGCTGCAAGCCGCCATCATTGCCACGATTACCTCCCTTGGGCATTGGGGCGTGGCAACAAAAAGCTTACCGTTTGTGGGGCCCTCGACTTTGTCGATGCACCACTGGGTGTGGCCCATGTGGTGGAGGTAGTTTTGGAGCCGCGTGGCTGTGCGCCTACCGACTCCCTCGGCGAGCAGTTGGGCATAGAGGTCGGCACTCTCGGGCGCCGTGAGCCTGCGCGGCATCATCGCCCCCCTGACCACCTCGTAGAGGAATGGGGAGTGTACCCCGAAGCCCCTGTGGTGTCGCAACCTCTCCTCCCACTTCATATTCCGTC
>JAFYRC010000102.1 GCA_017547065.1 Tidjanibacter sp. | reverse complement strand
ATCGATACCGATAGCAAACCCTACATGGTGTATTGTGGCGAGTGGCTACAGAATCAGAATGGCACGATGGAGAAGATTGCTTTGAAGGATGATCTCAGTGGGTCGATAGGTGAGGGTAAGGTGCTCTTCCGTGCAAGTGACTCGCCCTGGAGTCGTGAAAGGATTGATGGCAAAGTGGTCCCCAACCGGGTGAACGATGGCCCTTGGCTCTTCCGTACATGTACTGGCCGTCTCGGAATGATATGGACCAGTTGGATATACGATGTATATACTCAAGGTGTGGCCTATTCGGAGAGCGGTACGCTCGATGGCCCTTGGGTGCAAGAACCAGAGCCCATCACACCGCCCAACTTTGGTCATGGCATGCTCTTCCAGGATTTCTCTGGCCAGTGGCTGATGTCGGTGCATAGTCATCGCGATGTGGGGCATTATGTGCGCATACCTCATCTCTTCAAGGTGGATCTCTCGGGAGATAAACTTGTTGTGGGCGAACGGTATGTGCCGAATATGTAGTAAGGTCGTAGAGATGATTTGTGGGTGATGACAATCCTATATATATTGATTTATTGGGTGGTGTCGGCATTTGTTCTGCTCATGCCTACAATCTTTGACGATGTAAACAAAAAGCTTACGTGGAAGGATTGGGTGCCGACCTTTATTTTGGCTCCGCTCATTTTTCCGTTCTACATGATAATGATGAAACATAAAAGTGGGTTGTTTGGTGTGGAACACAAGGTGAAACCCACGGAAAAACAGAAAAAGAAGAATGAGAATACAACAGCGAATCATTGCCTTGATGATGGCAGTGCTCTTGGTGGGATGCCAGGAACGAGGAACTCACAATAAGGTTTGCGATGAGGGCGTGTCGCAGGAACTGGCGCAGTGGCGTAAAGAAACCATCAAAGAGTTGAGGTATGGATTGTGCTTTAACATTCCCGAGCAGAAAAACGACCCAATCGAGGCCAAGGCTTGCATACGTTTTGCCTTGGTGCAAAGGCAGGAGGTGGTGCTCGATTTTCGTGAGCATGCCGAGTTGTTGAGTGAGGTGAAGGTTAATGGCGAGGTGTGCGACTATGCCTTCGTGAATGAGCATATCATCATTCCTCAACATGCAACTCATAAAGGTGAAAACTTTGTGGAGATAGCCTTTACGGCTGGAGAACAGTCGCTCAACCGCAACGATGAGTATCTGTACACGCTATTTGTGCCTGATCGTGCAAGGACGGTGTTCCCCTGCTTCGAACAGCCCAACTTGAAGGCTGAATTTACTTTGCGGCTGGAGGTGCCGGCAGCGTGGGAGGCTGTGTCGAATACGGGCGTGGAGTCCGAAACTATCGAAAATGGAAGGAAGCATATCCTCTTCAAACCGACTGAACCGCTCAGTACTTATCTTTTCTCCTTTGTGGCAGGCAAACTCGACAAGGCAGAGTATCGCGATGGTGATCGCATCATCACAGCATATCATCGTGAGGTAGATGCCAAACGAGTGGCACAGCTCGATGTTATTTTCGGGCAGGTGGCCTCGTCGCTTCGTTGGCTCGAGGAGTATACGGGTATTCCGTATCCATTTGCCAAATATAGCCTAATCATCTTGCCTGGATTCCAATATGGCGGTATGGAACATACGGGGGCAACACTATATAACGACACTCGCATGTTCTTGAGCGAGCATCCTACACTGGATGAGGAACTTTCACGCGCAGAGCTTATTGCCCACGAGACAGCTCACATGTGGTTTGGTGATTTGGTGACGATGGATTGGTTCAACGATGTGTGGACCAAGGAGGTCTTTGCCAACTACTTTGCTGCGCGCATCACTGAACCTCTCTTCCCTGAGGTGAACCATGCGTTGAACTCAATAAAGAACTATACTGCATCGGCCCTAAGCGAAGATCGCACATTGGGTACGAATGCTATACGTCAAGACCTGGACAATTTGCGCAATGCGGGTCTGATATACGGAAGCATTATCTACAACAAGGCACCTGTGATGATGCGCAAAATGGTGGAGATAATGGGCGAAGAGGCTTTTCGAGAGGGTATTCGTGAATATCTGACGACCTTTGCTTATGGAAATGCTACGTGGGACGACCTGATTGATAT
>JAFYRC010000101.1 GCA_017547065.1 Tidjanibacter sp. | reverse complement strand
ATAGGTTAATTTAACGGCCACCTTGCCTTGAAAGTAGGATATAGCTTCCGTGACATTACCCATCTCGTTGCGGGCATAGGTCATCTTGTTGATAACACCATTGCTCGCATATCGAGAGGAGGCAATAATATCGCCTGCCTCATCGTGCGTGTAGTAGAATGTAAATGTTACCTCTCCCAAGTTGTTGTAGTTGATTCTCTCTTTCAAAAGGCCATTGGCAGGGATATATACGTATTTTACTTGCGAAACAAGCTGCTCGACATTGTTGGTAGAAAAAGACTCTTCCACATTGTGGTGTGTGTTGAACTTGTAGGTGTATGAGAGGTCGGCAATACCGCTATTGATAGCCTCCGGCGAATGGTACTCCTTGATAACCACCATTGCTACATCGCCCGAAAGAGTAGGGTGGTCTTCATATCCCTGCCTGATAGACTTGGATTCCTGGGCGAAACTCATACTTGCCGATAGAAGCAATGCAAGGCACAAACAAATGTGTTTATTCATAGTCGTTAGTGTTATGGTTATCGCAAAGTTAATAAAACCTACAAACTATTACAATATAAAATACAAAAAATGGGGCGCACCTGATTTGGTACGCCCCACGTTGTGAAGTTTTAAGTGTTCAAATGAAGTTGTGTATTTACTCGGCTTTGCGGACGAGAGTGATGATCTCACCGCCGTGCTCGATAGCCTTCTCGTTGTCGGGCAGGGTCTTCCAAGCACGCTCGGGAAGCGATTTCTTCAAGCCCACCTTCACGTAGTCCATCGTAACAATGGGGCGCACCTTCAAGTAGCCACCCAAGATCATCGTGTTGAACAAACGTGCATTACCCATCTTGGCGCACTCCTCGGTGGCATTGATGGTGTAGATGTTGATGTCCGTACGAGTGGGGTGGTGGGTGATGCCATTGGTGTCGTAGATGAGTGTGCCGCCGGGGCGCACGCTGTTCTCAAACTTATCTAAGCTCTGCTGGTTGAGAACAATCACGGTGTCGCACTTCTGAACGATGGGCGAGCTAACGGGCTGGTCGCTCACAACAACAGTAACGTTTGCAGTACCACCACGCATCTCGGGGCCATAGCTGGGCAACCAGCTCACCTCATAACCCTGCAACATGCCCGAATAGGCCAAAATTTTACCGGTCGAAAGGACACCCTGTCCTCCGAAACCTGCGATAATCAATTCTTCTTTCATATTTGTTTGTGTCGTAAGGTTAATGAGTTATTCGTTCTTGATATCTCCCAGAGGGTAGGCGGGCAACATGTTCTCCTCCATCCACTTGTTGGCCTGCACGGGAGTCATCTTCCAACCGCTGTTGCAGGTGGCAACAAACTCCACAAACGAGAGGCCCTTGCCTGCGAGAGCGTTCTCAAAGGCCTTGCGGATAGCTTTTTTAGCCTTACGTACAGCTGCGGGGGTGTGAACACTCTGGCGGGTAACGTAGCACACGCCGGGGAGCTGGCACACGAAATCGGCAACCTTGTAGGGGTAGCCGTGCAACTGGGGATCACGACCATAGGGACAAGTGGCAGTCTTCATGCCAATCAGGGTAGTGGGTGCCATCTGACCACCGGTCATACCATAAATTGCATTGTTGATATAGAACACAGCAATGCTCTCACCACGGTTGCAGACGTGGATGCTCTCGGCAGTACCGATAGCAGCCAAGTCACCGTCGCCCTGGTAGGTGAAGACGAGTTTGTCGGGGTAGAGCCTGTGGGCAGCAGTTGCCACAGCGGCAGCCCTACCGTGGGCAGCCTGTACCCAGTCGATATTGAGGTAGTTGTATGCAAACACCGAACAACCCACGGGCGATACGCCGATGGTCTTCTCCTGCACGCCCATCTCCTCAATTACTTCGGCGATGAGTTTGTGGATTGTACCGTGGCTACAGCCGGGGCAGTAGTGCATCACATTGTCGGTCAAAACGGGAGTCTTGGAGTAAACCAAATTCT
>JAFYRC010000100.1 GCA_017547065.1 Tidjanibacter sp. | reverse complement strand
GTAAATTGTGTTAAAATGTGTGTTATTTGTGTTTGATGATTTTCTGACAATCAAATCGTTTTAACTCTTTTTTCGCGACATACCAACGGTATTCGCCACAATATAAGTGTGCGAATGTAGTAAAAAAATCCGAAATGACAAAATTTGCACCCAATAATGGGTCTAAATCCTAGAAAAACTCCTCCCTCAGGGGGTATGTGTTACGTCGGTGCTCAAATTCTTCGGGGCGCTCTTTCATTCTCTTGCTCTCCGAAACAAGGTCGCAATGCGCGCCTATTTGGGCACACGTATCCTCCCAGGTGATGGAGCGCGGAGCACTTGGCCTCACATCGCTTGGATACCACCCTTTGAGCTCTTTTAAGCCGAGCGTTTCGGCCAGGGCGTCAATCACAATTGCCGATGCGTTGGCCTTGCCTTGGGCGGAGTAGCCGGCGATGTGGGGTGTGGCAATCTCGGCCACCTCCAAGAGTGTAGGATTGATATTGTCGGGCTCGCCCTCCCAGGTGTCGATACAGAGGGTTAGGCGGTGGGCATTGGCCAATAGGGCATTAGTGTCTGTCACTTCTCCTCGTGAGGCGTTGAGGAGTGTGGCTCCGTCGCGCATCTGGGCAAGGAAATTGAGGTTGGCAAGGTGGAATGTGGGCCACTCGCCAGTGCGGGTTAGGGGAGTGTGGAGCGTGACGATGTCGCAACGAGAGAGTAGCTCTGCGAGGGGTACGAAACCATCTGCCCTGCCGAGCCCTTCAGCCTGCTCTCGTGGTGGGTCGCTACAGAGTACCTCAAAGCCCCAACTGCGGGCATATTCCACAACAAGGCTACCGACGTGTCCCACACCAACGACACCGAGCGTGCGCTCCTTGGGTGTCCAGCTTTCCTTTTTTGCAAGGTGGGCCAATGCAGCCGTTACCCACTGCAATACGGCCCTTGAATTGCATCCTGCGGCACTTGTGAATGCGATGCCGCGGGAGGCTAAATAGGGACGGTCGATGTGGTCGTAACCAATGGTGGCGGTGCCCACGAACTTCAACCGCTCGGCACCACCTAGGAGCTCCTTATTGCAACGTGTTCGCGTGCGCACAATGAGTCCATCGGCGTCATTCAATAGTTCCTTGGGGAAGCTGCGACCGTCGATCTCCACAACCTCGCCGTAGGGTGCGAGCACCTCGGCCACGTAGGGCACAAATTTGTCGATAACGAATTTCATATCCCCAAAGGTACACTTTCCTCGCCAAAGCCACAAACCATAGGCCTAAAATGTGTAAAAAATGTGTTTGGCTGTGGCAAGGTCACGAATGTTTGGTTATATTTGTAAAATTTTTGGCCTAAAAACAGATGCGAAAATGTCGTTCTACACGAAAATAACACGCCCCTTGTTGTTTCTCTTTCCGATAGAAAAGGTGCACAATGTGGCCTTGTGGCTGCTTGGAGTTGTGGGCCGTGGCCCCTTTGGACAGTGGTTGCTGAAAAAACTCTTTGCGTGGCGCTCACCTGCTCTGCAGAGGGAGGTGTTTGGTGTGAAATTTCCAAACCCTGTGGGCATTGCGGCGGGTCTTGACACCAACGCCAAACTCTACCGCCAATGGGGAGCATTGGGCTATGGCTTTGTGGAGATCGGCACCCTCACGCCCCGCCCACAAGAGGGAGCTCCCAAGCCCCGAATGTTTGGCGTGGCTCGCGACAGGGCCATTGTGGAGCGTATGGAGAACCCCAACTGCGGACTCGAAAAGGCCATTGAGCACCTGCGCCGTAGGGCCTATGGTCAGAAGGTTGTGGTGGGTGCCAACATTGCTCCGGGTAGCATTACCTCGCCTGATAAGTTTACCACCGACTATCTCCGCTTGTTCCGCAACCTCTACCAATATGTGGAGTATTTCACCGTGAATGTGTCGGCACTTGTGAGTGACGCCGAGCGCTACTCGGAGGTCGACAAGGCCAAGGTTGAGGAGGTGCTCGATGCACTCTTTGACTTCCGCCGCGGACAAAACCAATACCGCCCCATACTGCTCAAAGTGTCGCCCGATTGGAGCTGGAAGCAGATTGACGATATGGTTGATATTCTGATTGATACACCTCTTGATGGCCTTGTTGTGGCGGGTGGCTCCACACGCTTCGGCGGTAGGTTGAGCGAGAAACGTCTGCTGCGAATGAGCGGTGGCGTGATGAGTGGTGCACCACTGTTGGAACGCACCATCGAGCTGGTCGATTATGTGTGCCGTAAGATGGAGT
>JAFYRC010000099.1 GCA_017547065.1 Tidjanibacter sp. | reverse complement strand
TGAATTTGTAGGTAATCTCCTCGTCGGGAGAAGCCACAATGGGCTCTGTCGATTTGAGTTCGAAGGTGATGCGCTCCTTGGGGCCATCAATACCACCCTCGATACCATTGTCGGGGTTGCAAGCCACAAACGAAAGTGCGGCAAACATTGCAACCAAAATATAACCAAGTCGTTTCATATTCATATAGTTTTAATAGTTCTATTTTGCCTGGAAGGGAATACAACTCATTGCCACCTTTTTGTTTGTCTTGTCAATAGCATACACATAGAGGCGGTAGGCACCTGCATTGGGAGCTTTGAAGGTGATGGTGGGTTTTGTGGGGTCGTCGATGAGGCCTGCGATACCGTCGGGCATACTGCCGTTCGAAAGCGCGTCGCCCTCCCTGTTGATAAACCAGCGGTAGGTCAGCTCCACACCCGAGGGCGAAGTTGCCTCAACGGTGGCGGTGTTACCGGTCGAACCTGCCACAACGCTCACACCTTCGGTCGAAATCTTACCGTTGAGAGTCATCTTCTTACGGTTCTCGATACGAGGTGCGGGGTTCTCGATGGCCTTGCCTGTCCAGCAAGCCGAAATCTCGTCAACACCACCAAAGGTGTTCATTTCCTTATCGAACAAACCATACCACGAGAGTACCTCTCCGTGGGTCTGGAAGCCCCACAAGAAGATGAACGAGCCAATACAGCCCTGCGACTCTTTGGCCTTGATGTCGTTCTTCCAAATGGTACTATAAATTGCAGCCTTCTCGGTGGAAGTCATCTCCTCGAGAGCCTTATTAGTACCGCTCGAAGTCCACGAAAACTCCTTGGGGTCGGTGTTTGAAGTCAAGGACCAAGTACCTTTGGGACCAAACTCGGTAATCATCCAGGGTTTGTCCCAGCCTGCATTCTTAACGTTGGTAGCAACACCACCCACGCCATTGTAGTAGGCGTTAACCGAGAGGATGTCGATGCTGGGAGCATACTTCATCAGGGGTTTGAGTTTGTTGTTTACATCCGAGTTGGAGAATGCAATGGTTGTGGGGTGGTTGGGGTCCTCCTCGTGAATCATCTGTGCAATCTCCTCCACATATTTGAAGTAGACGGCATTCTTTGTAGCATCGCTTGTCTCAAACTCGTTACCAATCGACCAACACATCACTGCGGGGTGGTTGGCAAAACGACGCACCCAGGTGCGGTGGTTCTCAAACTGCTCCTTAATGGCGGCAGCATTTGAGGGGCTGGAGTAGTCGAACGAGCCACTATCCTTCATACCAAGGCCCACGTTTACATACAGACCATTGGCATAAGCCTCATCGAGAACCATCTTGGTTGTGTACTGAGTCTTCGCATCGGGAGCCTCTTTGATACCATAGGTACGCACCACGTTGCCGCCCCATTTCTTAACCTCGCCATAGTAGTTATTGGAGGCTGCGCCGTTGATGTAGAACACCTCGCCGTCCTTCAGCAATCGCCACACGCCATCAACCTTCTTGGTCTCAAATTTGGCAATGTGAGGGCCAGCATTGGGAACATCGGGAGTGAGGTGGCTACCCGAAGGAATTATTGTCTGTCGCTCCTCCTCGCAACCCATCGACACGATGGCTGTCAGAATCAAAGCTATTGCAATATTCATAATTCGTTTCATATCTCTTATTATCTCTCTACTCTTTGTGTATGTTTAACTTTCTTATCAGAAGGTGTAAGCAGCTGACCCAACTCCTCGAGTTTGGTGCGGAGTGTGGGATAGTCGATATCCTGCACTGCACGCTTCGAGTTGATTGCCTGCACTGCTGCCACAGCCGCCGACTGGCCCAAAACCATATAGGTGGGCTCCATACGGATGGTTGTGTAGGCAACGTGAGATGCCGAAAGGCACACGGGAACAAGCAGGTTCTTACACTCGCTCTTCTTGGGAGTGAGCGAGTAGTAGTCAATTGCGTAGGGCCTGGTGTTGGTGAAGATACCACCCTCAACGATAACACCACCGTCGCCTGCAACGTAGGACACAAAGTGGCAGTCCATCATGTAGGTACCGATACCCACCGAGTGTTCAACAGCCACGCGGTTGGTTTTCTGTACGTTGTGCTGGGTCATAACCTTCTCGCCCACCATACGACGTGCCTCACGCACGTAGATTTGGTAGGGGAAGCCACCATTCTCCACAAACTCATCTTTGGGCCAACCCCAGCGCAACATCTCCTGACGAATGTGCTCGGGTACCCTCTCGTCGTGACCGAGGCAGTAGAGCATGCCCACAGCGTAGTCCTTGTGCTCCTGCTCCATACGTGCCCTTGTGGCGTAGTCGCCCTCGGCGTAGCCGCTACTTGCACCAAAGAAGTCGAGGTGGTTGGTGTCGGTCTTACGGTTGGGCATAGGGGTGAAGGTAATGATATTCTTCAGCAAGAGATCGGGCTCCATAGCGAAGCGGCGAATCACAATCTCATAGAGGGCGGGGTTATAGTTCTCCGGCTTCTCGATGGGAATCAGGTTCTCGGGATCGTCCGTCAGAGTCACACGGTAGCAGTATGCCTGTGTGCGGTGGTCGGCGCTACCAAGCTCGCCATACATCTCGGGTGCAACATAGGGAATCAGCTCGCCATCGGTGCCATTCAGATAGGGCGAAGTGGGGATGAAGTTGAACTTACGAATACCCGCCATATCCTCGCCATACTGCTCGGTGGACTCCCTACCGATGATGTGC
>JAFYRC010000098.1 GCA_017547065.1 Tidjanibacter sp. | reverse complement strand
TGTTTTATTAAAGCCGCAAGGCCTACTCAATCCACACGAGGATGAGGGCGGTGTATTTGGTGTCGGCACCGCCGATGAGGTAGAGAAGGTTACCCTCCATGCGGTCCACCTTCATGGCCTTGTAGGTCACATTCGAGGAGATCTCTTTGAGGCCCTTACTGGTCATCTTCACATCCACGGTGGAGCCAACCTCGGGCTCGGCCGAGAGGACAAACTGGGCATACTTGTTACCCTCGTTGTTCATGATACGATAGGTCAGCTTCGACTTGTTGAAATAGCCCTGACCGTCGCTCTGATTGAAGGTGTAGAGGGCCTTACCTTTGGCAGAGGCAGTATCGTAGGAGTAGACACCGGGGATCTCCTGAAGTTCCATATAATCGGTCAGCGCAACGAGTTGTTTGTCGCCCTCCTGCTGGGGAGTACACGAGCTAAAAGCGGCGAGGCTTGCCACCACAAGGGTTGCTATTGCGAAAATTCGTTTCATATTGCTTTTCATAGTGTTTTATACCTATTTTACGGTGATGTAGCGGTAGACATACTCGATGTTACCCTCGGTGTCGGTGATGGCGGCACACACCTGGTGCTTGCCTGCGGGGAGCTTTTTGTAGACCTCGGTGGTCTTCGCACCATCCACATACCAAGTGATATCCACGGGTGTGCAGTCGAGATCCTTAACGCTCAACCACACATAGTCGCTCTTGGCATAGGATGCCTGCATGTTGAGCGCCGAGCGCGAGGTCGAAGCGATACCTGCACCCTGGGTGGTGATGTGGAACGAGTAGACCGAGGTGGGTTCAACCACACCTGCTGCGCTCACGCCATAGACCTTCACACCATACTCGGTGCGGGGCGACAACACGGGCAACACGGCAAACTTATTGGTGGTTTCGAGCGAGAGTTCCTCGCCGGTTTTGGAGTTGGTGTAGGCCACCTTCCACTTGGGGAAGTCGTGCTTGCTGGTTTCCCAGTTCACCAGGGCGTCATACTGGTGAATCTCATAGTGAATCTCATAGCTCAGGTCGTCCACCAACACGGTCAGCACAACGTCCTTACCGTCGAGGCCGATGTTGGAGATTTTCAGACCGAGGGGTACAGCATTCCAGTCCAAGAATGCGGGCGACGACTTGTCGGTGAGGGCTGTGATTTGTGCATCACCGGGGTAGAACCACCTGCGGCTCTGGCTGTTGGGAGCCGAGGGATCGGCACGGAAGAGTTTGAAACACTCGTGGCCGGAGTTGGCATTACCGCGGTTGTTGTCCCAACGAGAGAGCTTGTCGGTACCCACATCAACGTGGTATACAAGCATGCCGTTACCACCCTGGAAGCCCGAAATGTCCACATTGGGGTCACCTTCAAGGAGGTATTTGTCCCACTTGAACGACTCCGCGTTGGCCTGGGCGTTGTGGTTTTCGAAGAGGAAGAACTCGTCGCGACCCTCGTCGGTGAAGATCACATAGCTCTTATTGTCGTAGAGGGGGCCGAGGCGGTACTCACCGGGCTCGTTAATCTCGGTGGGATAGGCCCAGCCGAGCAACCAACGCTCGAAGGCGTTGTAGGCGGGAGGGGTGCGACCATCGTTGAGATAGTTACCCGCAGCCATGATGTCGGCATACTGCGTACCGAAAGCCGAGCCATTCTCCGCGCCGTCGGTGTCGTAGTTATCGGGAAGTCCGATAGCGTGGCCGAACTCGTGGCAGAAGGAGCCAATACCCGAGTAGGTCTTCGTTGCGCCTTTCAACTCCGAGGTACAAGCGTAGGTGTAGAGGATTTTGCCGTCGAATACGGGCTGCTCGGTCGAGTCGATGTTACCTGCGGTGTTACCACCCCTGGGGGTGATGTAGGACATGTGGGGCCAGATGGCGTCGGGATAGGTGTACTTTGCCTCTGCCTCGTTGTTACCTGCGAAGAATACAAACACAAGGTCGATTTGGCCATCGCCGTTACCATCGAACTGCGAGAAGTCGAGGCCATCCTTGTCGGCCAAGTTACAAGCCTCCAAAATCATGTATGCAGGCCTCATATCGTTGCCATACTGGTTGTTCTCGCCGTAGTACTTGCGGTTGTTGGAGAGCTTGTAGGGGCCCACTACCACAAACTCGGGGTCGAACTGACCATTGGAGTTTGCCACAAAGTAGTCCCTTGCACTACCGGTTGCACCGTTCTTGCTGTAACCCTCACTGTTGAGCATCTCCTTGAAGTCGGCATTGGCATTGGCGGTGTTCTGGAAGGCAACATCGGTGTACTCCACGAGGATTGCCAGACCTTTCATCTTACCCTTGCGAGCACCACCCCATCGGCCCAATTTCAAAGCCTGATCCACCGAAGCACGGGTGGTTACACTCTCGGCTGCACGGGTGAGCACGAGGTCGCTGGCGCACACAGGGTGGCGGCCAATGGTGGTGTTAAGGTCGGGACGCAGGCCCACGCTCTTGTTTGCCACCTTACGCTCCTCGGCAGTGAGTTTATTTGCAGGGCGAGCCTTCACCGACGAGGCGGTCAGAAGACCATCCTTCGTGGTAGCAAAGTAGAAGTCGCCACTACCATTCTGAACTACCGTGTAGGTGTTGTCCATCAGGGTGTAGTGCATAAACTCGTCACCGAAGGTTTCGAGGGTAATAACAGTGCCGTCCGACTGGGTGTAGGAGACAGCACCGGGTTTGGCAGGAATAGCCAAAGCGGTGGCCAGCGAGGTGGCCACAAGGAACAAAGTGAGTGTTATTTTTTTCATAATCATCAAAAGATTCTCGGTTTGACCGCCGGCTAACATCCGATTAGTCGGGCATATTGGGCGCAAGGTACTATTTTTTTTCGGATATACAATATCCGACTCCCCACAGCCCTGCCATAAAAAAGCGGAAAACCCCGCCCACTACAACGAGTAGGAGAGGTTCCAGGTCTTACCATCAACAACAACCTTAACAGTTGCTCCCTTTGCGGAATAGGCACTCGAAAACTCGGCACTGATGGAGGCCGAAGTGTCGGGGTGGATGACGGTGAGGAATCTCACCACATCCGAGGCGGTCTGCTTGGTTGCCGTCAGGCGGTAGTATTTGCGGTCTTTCTCGGAGTTGAGCGACTCGGAGTAGCAGCTGATACCGTTCTCGCCCTGGAAGCCCGTGTGGGTTTCGGAGAAGGTAATCCACTTCATGTTCACATTGTCGGAGAAGGTTGTGTGGGCACCGTAGGCATAGGAGCCACTCTGATCGTCGATGGTCACCACATCCGCGCCCTTGCTGTTGTCGCGGCAGAGGTGGAAGCTCACATTCACGGGCACACCCGCCGCAGTACCATAGGCCTCGTCCAAAATCACATAGAACTTGTCGTCGACCATCCACACAGCCCTACGGTGCGACAGGTCGCTGTAAGACTTATTCTCGGCCACAACCACCCTTGCTCCCTTGTCGGTCTGCTCCTGCGAGAGGAGGTGCTTACCGGCGCAGTAGCCCGTGCCGATATTCTCGAGGTTCTTGGTGAGCGTATTGTGACTTGCGGCGGCCTTGTTACGGTCGCGGATATCGTCCAAGCCACCCGAGCCACCATAGGTGTAGACACCTGCATCGGGCATAAAGTTACGTCCACGGCTCCACAGCGAGAAGGTACCGTTGTCGTGGTGGCAGTGGGTGTATCCGTTGGGGTTGGCGTTGTTTGTATAGATCATGATGGTCGACTTGCTGTCCCAGCCGTTACGCAGGAAGTAGAAGCCACCATTGGGATAGCTAATGAGTTTTTCTGTTGGTATTTCGCCCTGTAGGCCATTGGTGCTCACATAGAGAAACTTGGCATTGTTGGGGAAGAGCTCCGAGTAGTAACCCACGTTGCGGGTGAGCACACTCATGCTTTGCAGGAAGGTGTCGTTGAAGCACTCCCAGGTGTAGTTGGGATAGATGTAGTCGGCAATGAACGAACACGCTTTCAGGAGCATATCGATGTAGTCGGCGGGGAACTTCGAGAGCTTGTTGTTAGCCTTAGCCAACTCGTGGGTGGAGCGGAAGTTCTCAATCACACCCATACCATAGCTGGGGCTCATCTCCAACGGCGAGCCATCGGCGTGGAACTGGCGCGTAAGCTGCCTTGTCACATCCTTGGAGCCCTTGTCGAGCCACTCGGCCGACCTCTTGAACTCGGGCATCAACACAGCCGCCTGCGTCAGAGCCACATCCTGCGCCAAGCGGATGTTGTGGTCGGCAACATAATAGGGCCTCGAAATGCAATACTCCACCGTCTTGTGGAACTCCACCAACACCGTCGAGAGCCAATCGCCCGTAAAGTGGTCGGAGGAGAGGAAGTATGGAAGGTTTTTGAGCTGCGAGGTGATGCGGTTGGCCACCGACAGGGGGTACCAAGCTTTGTCGCCGTTGTAGATTGTATTGTCCGACACGCCGCTACCGGGGATGGGGAAGTTGGCAATCCAATCGGAGTACTGCATCTTCCAAGCGTCGAAATACTTATTGTCGCCCGTAACGAACTGGGCCTGACCGAGGTAGTAGAACCACGAGTGCCAGTGCTTCTGGTAGAACTCGTTACCTGCGGCTGCCACCGCCAAATCCCAGTTGATACCACCCTTGCCATCGTCGAAGGAGTAGTACTGACTGCCGTCCATCCAAGTGTTGTTCTTCACCGCAAAGCGCAATTCGAGAGCCTGATTGGCGATGAACTCGGCCGAGGTGGTGAGAGTCTTGTCGGTGAGCGGATTGAGCGTGTTAACCACCAAACGGTAGCGCATATATTTGAGCACCTCGTTTGCCGCATTGGCATAGTGCTTCTGATTATACTCCTTCTTGGCAGCTGCGAGTCCGGGGTAGTCGAGGTTGAGAAGCTCAAACATCTCCAAGTTGACCTTCTTGTCATCATCGGTCAACACATACTCGGGCTCTTTGGGCTCCTCGGGGTCGGGGTCAGTAGGGGTTGTGGTATTACCTCCACCCTGTGTATTGGAGGTGTCGTCCCACTCTCTTTCGGGCTCCTCGCAAGCCACGCCCAAACTCATCACGGCCACCAAAGCCATCACAGCGATTTTCCTAATCGACATAGTCAAAAAAATGGTTTTTATAACTTTGTTATACTCTTCTTTTTTCCATCGGTGTCCACACGGCACCTTTTAACACCCGCAAAGATATTTCCTTTCTGCCGACGGGCCACATAGTTTTTTGCAAAAGAATGTCAATTTTGTGCAAATTGCCCGCCAAGGCCTACTCTTTGTTTCGGTTTTGGTACTCGGTGGGCAGGCATCCCATATATTTTTTGAACGAGGTGGCGAAGTAGGAGGGGGTGCTAAATCCCACCTTGTCGCTAATCTCCGACACCGACCAACGGCCATCTTTGAGCAACCTACAAGCCTCCTCGAAGCGCACCTTGTGGATGAAGTCGAGGGCCGACTCGCCCGTGAGCGATTTGAGTTTGAGGTGCAGGTTGGAGCGGCTCATATTCATTGCCTTGGCAAAGTCGTCGGTGGAGAACTTCGAGTTGTCGATATTCTCCCTTACGACCTCCACAGCCCTCTTGAGAATCTGCTCGTCGAGGGCGTTGAAGCAGAGCTCCTCGGGCACAATGGCCAACGAACCCGACACCTTGTCGTGCAGGCGGTGTTGGGTGCGCAACACATTACGCACCTTGGCCTCCAACACAGGCATGGCGAAGGGTTTCACCAGGTAGTCGTCGGCTCCCGCACCGAGAGCATTCATCTGGTCATTAAGGTCGGACTTCGCCGAGATCATAATCACCGGTATGTGGCTCGTTTTGACGTTCTGCTTGATCTGCACACAGAGTTTTATGCCGTCCATCACGGGCATCATCATATCCGTGAGCACAAGGTCAACCTTGTTGTCGGCCAGCAATTCGAGCGCCTGTCGGCCATCCTTGGCCAGCAGGGTGTTAAACTTCTTACCGAGGCCCTTACGGAGGTAGTCGCGGATGTCGTCCTCGTCCTCGGCAATGAGAATTGTACCGTGGTGGCCAACCTCATCCTCCTCCACACTCTCCTCCTCGGCGTGCTCACCATCAAGGATGTACATCTCCTGCGTGTTGCTTGTGTGGGCCCTTGGCTCCTTCGGGTCGGCGCCCTCCAACTCCTCCGCGGAGTAGGCTTCGGCACGCTGGGGTAAGACAACAACGAAGGTTGAGCCCTCACCCGGGGCGCTCTCCAACTCGATGCGTCCGTGGTGCAACTCCACGAGCCTCTGCACCAGCGACAAGCCCACGCCACTACCGATGTGGTCCGAGCCGGCCTGATAGAAGCGCTCAAAGATGCGGCTTTGGTGCTCGGCGGCAATACCCACACCCGTGTCGCTAACTTTCAGCACAAGCTCCTCGCCAACCACCCCGACGCTCACCGACACGGCTCCCGAGGAGGTGTATTTGAAGGCATTGGAGAGGAGGTTATTGAGTATCAGTTCGAGGTACTGCTCGTCGACCAGCAGGCGCCTATCCTCCACCTCGGAGTGGAGCGTATATTTGATTTTCTTGGTCTGCGCAAGGCTCTCGTAGTAGGAGAAATTCTCGCTCACCACACGGTGGACGTTCACCTGCCCCACCCTCAACTTGAAGACTCCCAGGTCGGCCCTACGGTAGTCCATCAGTTGGTTTATCAGGTGGAGGAGTCGCTTGGCGTTGCGCTCCACATATTTGAGTTGCTTGCGCATCCACCCATCATCGGCCCTACCAATCATCTCGCTCAGGGGGTTGATAATGAGCGTCAGAGGGGTGCGAAACTCGTGGGAGATGTTGATGAAAAACCTCATCTTCATCTGTCCCAACTCCTCTTTGTGGGCACTCTCCTGCTGTTCCAGGCGGAGTTGGTTTTCGATATTCTTACGGGCAAGCACCGAGCGGAAAATCAGCAGTGCCACACCCACCACCACAAGCAGCATACCCAAGCGTGCCCACACGGTCTGCCACCAGGCCGGGCGTATGCACACCTCCAACGAGGCCTCCTCATCGCTCCACTTACCACTATTGTTTGCGCACCTGAGCCTGAACGTGTAGGTGCCGTGCGGTAGGTTGGCATAGGAGGTGCTCCTCTGCGACGAGGAGGTGGTCCACTCCTTGTCATATCCCTCCAAAATCCACTCAAAGGTGTTGTGTTGACCGGAGAGATAGTTGGGCACAGAGAAGTGCAGTGCAAAGGAGTTTTTATTGTAGGGTAGGTTGAGTTTCTCGGTGTGGGTAATGGAACGGGGCAGCACGCTTCCCTCCTCATAGGGCAGCTCCTCCGTGTCGAACAGATGGAGGGCCGTGAGCATAGGCGCGGGCGTGTATGGGTTGTTGTGCAACATCTCGGGCACAAAGCTGGTTATGCCGTTCAGACCACCAAAGTAGAGCCTTCCGCCCTTCGAGTGGCAGTGGGACGAGGGATTGAAGTTGTTGCTTGGCAGACCGTCCTCGGTGGAGTAGTTGCGGAAGGTGCCCGTGTAGGGGTTGTAGAGGCTCAAACCGTGGTTAGTGCTAATCCACAAGCGACCATTGGTGTCCTCCTCCACCCCATTAATTGTGTTGCTCGGGAGTCCATCCTTCACGGTGAGGTGTCGGAGCGTGTTAAGGATTGGGTTGTAGCAGAAGAGTCCATAGCCGGTTGCAATCCACACCATGCGCTGGCTGTTCTCGAAGATACCATTTACAGCCTCCACTCTCTGCTCGGCCTCCACGGCAGCATTACGCACCTCGGTCAGCCCTGCCTGACCAATGGCATATACTTGCAGGCCATCTTCGCCACCCACCCAGAGGTTGCGGTGGCTGTCCACAAAGAGCGAACGTATACGAAGGTTGCGGGGCGAGGAGGTCGTCACACTGGGGCACACGAAGCAGTGACGGCGGGTGTCGAACTCCCAGAGTCCGTCGAGCGAGCCAATCCAGAGGGAGTTGTCGTCCTTGGGAAGAATGGCATAGATGTCGAGTGTCTCGGTATTGGAGGGGGTGTAATACTGCACCCTTCCGCTGCGCCTATCGAGTATATTGAGGCCTCCGGCGTGGGCTCCCACATAGACCTGACGGCCGAGGGGGTCCACACAAATGGCCTTGATATCGTTCGACTCCACACCCTCCTTGGGGTTGAGATCCGCAAGGTAGTGACGCACCTGCTTGGTGCGGGGATTGTAGTGGTTCACGCCACCGCTGTTGGTACCAATCCACAGCGTGCCATCGCTGTCCTCAACGATGCAGCCGATGAAATTACTGCTGAGCGACCTACCGTCGGCCGTGCGGGTGATGTGCTCGAAGTGGTTGGCCATCGGGTGGTAGTAGTTCAGGCCACCGAAATAGGTGCCGAGCCACATGCCGCCCTGATTGTCGCAGGTGATACTTCGTATGGAGTTCTGCGACAAGCTACCCTCGCCAAATGGGTTGCTACGCAGGGATGTAATCTTACCATCCTTGTAGATATCCAGACCACCGTAGGTACCAATCCAGAGGGCACCTTGGGTATCGAAGGCCAGTGCGCGCACAAAGTTGGAGCTTATGCCTCGGCCGTGGCGGAAGTGGCTCACAAGCTCACGGCGCTCCACATCCAGGCAGTAGAGTCCATCGCCCTCGGTGGCAACCCACAGCCTTCCCTGCGGGTCGAAGAGCATCTGTTGCACCGCCCTACGGCTCGACAGCAGGGCCGAACGCATCAGCTCGCCACGACTGATGGAGTAGGTAAAGAGGCCCTCGTCCGACGTGCCGAGCCACACCACATCGCCCTTGCGCAGGAGCGACGACACACCCATGGTACTCACCGCATCGGAGAGCATTTCGTCCACAAAGAGGCCCTCATTTATATCATAGAAGAGCAACTGCTCGGCGGTGCCAATCATCACAACGCCGTCCCCAATCTCCACAAAGTCCGTAACGGCACTCGAGGTGGGAATATTCAAGAATTTTTGGGTTGAACTATCATAGACCGACACGCCACGCTTGGTTGCAGCCCACACACGACCACTGGAGTCGACCGCCACACGGCGTATGTTGTTGTCGGCAATGGAGTGTGGATTGTCGGGTGAGTGGCGGAAGACCCTAAAATCATAGCCGTCGTAGCGATTCAGGCCATCGTGGGTGGCAAACCACATACACCCCTCGCCGTCCTGCACGGCCGACATGACGGTGTGGTGTGAGAGTCCTTCGGAGGTGGATATGTGTGTGAAGTGTTGCGCCGAGGCCGAAGTTGTCGTAACAAACAACATCGCCGCGAGCACAATTCGGTGCAAAGGTTTCATTGGTTTAGCGGTTTTAAATTTGTCCAAAAATAGGCACTTTTCAACAAAAACGCAACTCATATTCAACAAAAACAGCATCCGCACTCGGCTTTTTGGTCAAATTTGAAATTATAATGCTCATTATTCTGCACATTATTCACATTTTTGTTGCTACATTTGTAGTCAAAGAATAGTTCACAACAACCATAAAACCAACTACTACAATGCACAGAATTCTCACAACTCTTGTAGCACTGTTCTGCTGTGTCTGCCTCAACACCCAGGCCCTGTGGGCACACTCTGCCCCCTCGGCACAAAGCTCCGAAAGTGGATATCAACTCCCCGAGCGTAAGGCCAACGAGGTCGTTTGGGCCAACTTGGGTGGCACCGTTGTGCCCCTGCCCCCAACCGAGCACCCCAGGGTCTTCATCCGCCGACACGAGCTGCCCAAACTCATTGAAAAGCTCGACACCCCCGATGCACGCTCCATCCTGCGCCGCATCAAGAAGGCCTCGGTGCCCCGCACCCCCGAGGAGGAGGCTGCCGCCACCGACCGCGGTTTCCGCTACTATGCCCAGATGAGGGGCGTGACCTCCGAGGTGCAGCTCCAAGCTCTCGACCACTTGCTGTATGACGATATGATTCTCGGTCGCAAGGCCGTCAAGTCGATGCTCGACACCCTCAAAACCACCAACTTCGGCACCCAGAATGACCTTTCGCGTGCCAGCGGTACGATGCTTATGGTGGGTGCAATGGTCTACGACTGGTGCTACGACGTGATGACCGACGGCGAGAGGGAGCAGTACATCAAGGAGTTTGTGCGCATTGCCGGCACCATGGAGTGCCACTACCCTCCCAAGCGTAACGAGGCACTGGTGGGCCACGGCTCGGAGTGGATGATTCTGCGCGATATGCTCTCGTGTGGTATTGCCATCTACGACGAGTATCCCGACATGTACCACCACGTAATCAAGATGATCTATGAGGACTACATCCCCGTGCGTAACTACACCTACAAGGGCCAGAACTACCACCAGGGTAGCAGCTACGTTTCGGTGCGTTTCACCAACGACCTCAACTCTCTGTGGATTCTGGACAAGATGGGCGCAGGTGCCATCTATGACCCCGCACAGCAGTATGTGATGTACGACCTCATCTACCGTCGCCGTCCCGACGGCCAGATGCTCTACTTTGGCGACGAGAACCCCGCACCTCGCAAGCAGCCACAGAACTACTCGCAGCCCGCAATGCTCGCCGCAAGCTACTACAAAGATCCCTATCTTGCCTACGAGTTTGAGCGACGCAACAAGATTGAGCCCCACATGTTGATGTTGGAGCTTCTGTGGAGGGATTTCGACTTGGTGGGTAAGGCCCCCAACAACCTCCCCCTGACCCGTTACAGCGGCACTCCCTTTGGTTGGATGATTGCCCGCACGGGCTGGGACAGCAACTGTGTGATTGCTGATATGCGTATCAATGAGCAGTTCTACGGCAACCACCAGCACCTCGACGGTGGCTCGTTCCAGATCTACCACAAGGGCCCCTTGGCCATCGACTCGGGCTCCTATCAGGGCTCGTCGGGTGGCTACAACAGCCCCCACAACAAAAACTACTTCAAGCGTACCATTGCCCACAACTCGCTGTTGGTCTACGACCCCGAGGAGAAGTTCGCCTGCTGGAACTATGGTGGCGGTGGTAAGACCGAGTATGCCGACAACGATGGTGGCCAGCGTATGCCCGGCGACCGTTGGGAGTCGTGCCGTAGTTTCGAGCAGCTCCTCAGCGACGACTACACCGTTGGTAAGGTGCTCGGCCACGGCTTTGGTCCCTCGACCAAGCGCCCCGAGTACTCCTACCTCAAAGGCGACATCACCAAGGCCTACACCGCAAAGGTGGAGGACGTAAGGCGTAGTTTTGTGTTCCTCAACTTCGAGACAACCGACGGCGCAGGTAAGAGCACCAAGCAGGCCACTGCCCACACCGTACCCGCCGCGCTCGTCGTATTTGACCACGTTGTGGCATCCGACCCCGAGTTCAAAAAATATTGGCTCCTGCACAGCATCGAGGAGCCCTCGATTGAGGAGGGCGCCTTCACCGTGAAGCGCACCAAGGATGGCGACAGCGGTATGCTCCACTGCTCGGTATTGCTACCCGAAACCGACGAGGTGAACATCGAGAAGGTGGGTGGCCGAGGTAAGGAATTCTGGGTGTTTGGCACCAACTATGCCAACGACGCCACCACACGTCCCGACCCCTGCAACGAGAGGGGCGAATGGAGGGTGGAGGTAACCCCCAAGAGTGCCGCAAAGGAGAACTGTTTCCTCAATGTAATCCAGGTGGCAGACAACACCGCCAATGCGCTCAACCAGGTGCGTCGCATCGACTCCGAGCGCCACGTGGGTGTTGCCATCGCCGACAGGGTTGTTGTGTTCCGCAAGGACGGTGGTGCCGAGAGCGAGAGTTTCAACATCACAATCCCCGCAGGTGCCGATGCCAAGAGCAAGCTCAAAGTGTTGGTGTGCGACCTCACCGAGGGCCAGTGGAACGTACTGAAAAACGGTAAGAGTGTTGCCAAAGGTAGCGTGAGCGCCGAGGAGGGCACCCTCTACGTAACCCTGCCCGCAGGCGATTACACCATTACAAAATAATGGAAAATTGAAAATTGAAAATTGAAGCAAATGCGAGTAAGCGAGTGCAGAGATTGTTTGCAAGCTATGCCGAGCGGAAGCATTTTAGAGCAAGCGAAGCTTGGTCAATTATTTCCCCTACACCCCACTAAACTCCCTAAGGGCTTTAAGGAGTTTAGGGGCGATAAGGAGAGAATTTTGAACTGACGGTTGCGGTCAACAACAAAAAAGCCACGGGAAATTCCAGTGGCTTTTTTGTTGTTGACCGCAACCGTCAGTTCAAAATTCTCTCCTTATCGCCCCTAAACTCCTTAAAGCCC
>JAFYRC010000097.1 GCA_017547065.1 Tidjanibacter sp. | reverse complement strand
TGGTCAGCGTACCGGTCTCTGCATCAATCGAAGCACCCATCTTGGGAGTACCATTGGTTTTATTGATAAGTTTGAATGTGATGGGCTGATCCTTGGGAAGGTCACTCTCTACGATGGGCACAACAAGATTCTCCTCGTCTGCATGCATACGGAACTGGTTTCCGTACTCCGAAATGGGAGTAAGGCCAAGGTTGTTACCCCACTCGACATAGGTAAACTTGTAGGGATTGGCCACCACGGTAAGTTTGAAGGTTGCCTGACAGCTACCCTTGATATTCGTAGCCTCCACAGTGATTGCGTGCTCACCCACGGGGAGCTCCACGCCCTTCTTGCAACTAACAGTACCGGTTGCTGCGTCAATAGTAAGACCCTCCAAGCCTGCGGGCAGGTTCACCAGCGAGTAGACAATCTCGCCACCCTCAACCTCTTTCACGGGGTTGGTCATCGACACGCCCGAGATTACACCAACAACATCCTCATATACAACCTTTGTAATGGGCGCGATGAAGGTGGTTACGTTGAAGGTAAACACATCGTCGAAATCTTTTGTACCATAAACATTAGCCACCGACACACTCACCACATAGGAGTCACCGGGAGTGATATTGTTGTTTGCAGGGAAGAGAATCTCACCCGTTGCAGCATCCACGCTGATACCAACACCATTGTCGGGCGACACACCCTTGATGGTGTAAACAGCGCCCTCCAACGAGCCCTGCAACTCTGGCTTGGGCGACTTTCCAACATAGCCCACCTCAACCAACGAGCTTGCGGGGTTGTAAGCCAAGCCCATGGGAGCCGAGATTACATCCACACTCAAAGCATTGGGGAAAATACCATCCTCCGAGTCGGCACCAACGATGTAGGTTTGGAGCTTGAAGTCGAAGGTGTAGACAGCAGGCTCCATGGCCTCGTTGTCCTTCACGATGGAGAAGACACCCTTTGTGGGATTCACCGCAAACCAATCCTTGCACTCATTTGCCAAAATGCCGTTTTTGTAGACGTTGGCAATACCATACTTTTTGATTTGCACGTGACCATTACCATCGGCAGTAATCTGTGCAGTGGGGAGCTCCACATCATCGGCGGTTGCCACAACATCTTCCAGACGCACCTGCAACATTGCCGGAGTCACCTCAATGCCATCGGGCACGGGTTTGAGCATGTTGATCGTGATAGCCTCGGGATAGTCATACCTGATGCCGTCCGACACACACGACACACCAACGACATACTTTCCAACGGGCAACTCCTCGGTGTTCTGCAACGAGAACACGCCGCTTTCGACATCCAGCACAAAACAGTCGGTTGCGTAAGCGAGACCGTCGTACAACACTTGGGTAATCCCAAAAGAAGTTGGCTTCGAGCCGTGATAGGTGGGAGTGATACTAAGATTGGTGCTTGGGCTGATTTCGTTAATGCCTGCATAGTAGAGCGCGAACGATGTATCCACCGTAAGGTCCTGCTGGCCACAAGAGGTCAGACCGACACCACCCAGAACAAACATTGCCACGATGGGCAACATTTTTCCAATCAGTGATTTTACAAATCCTCTCATTGTTTAGGTTATTGATTAGTTATTTGAAAATAGTTTCTTATGGTCACAAATATAGAGAATTAAATCAAAGATTTATCTCCAACATCGTTTCAAATTTCTTTATTTCTCTCCAATGAATATCAAATTTGTCCAAAAATGTTTTCATTTTGTTTCACAGCGCCCCACCTATAGCATTTTTTGACCCGCTTCGGCTTGACTTTCCCGCCTCGAAATTATACTTTTGTCCAAACAACAACCCCAAAGGGAACATCATGAAAAAACTCACAATCCTACTACTACTCTTGTGCGCCACTCTGTCAGTGGGAGCACAAGCCGTCTTTGAGCCCGTGGAGCTCACCATCGACTCCCCCACCGGACTCTACTCCGCAGGCGAGCAGGTAACCGTCTACGGACAGTTGCGCGAGGAGTGCACCACACCCCTCGCCCTCTCCGTAATGGTCAACGGCACCACCATCGCCAAACAGCAAAACATCGCCCTCACCACCGAGGCCCGCACGCCCATCTGGACAGGCTCCTTCAACGAGGCCTCGTCCGTAATCCTTTCGGTTGGCCCACAAGGCGACCACAAGAACCTCACAACCATTGGCTTTGTCGTTGCCGCAGAGCAATTTACACCCTCATTTAACAAACCCCGCGACTTGGAAAAATTCTGGCGCAAACAGATAAGGCGCATGCGCCGCAGCAGCACCGAGATAACCCTCGTGTCGGTAGACGTACCACAAAAGTGGGCCGATAAATATGTCTGCTACGACCTGGAAATCTCCATGCCCGAGGGCGCTCCCGTGAGGGGCTACATAGCCTACCCTCGTGAGGCTGCCGACCGCTCGCTCCCCATTACCATCTTCGCCCACGCAGCCGGTGTGCGCAAGGCCCACTGCCAATCCACCCCCGAACGCGCGCTCCAATGGGCAAGCAGGGGCGGTGGCGCCATTGCCCTCGACATCAATGCCCACGGCTACCTCAACGGCCAGCCCCAATCCTACTACGACGGGTTGGAGGAGGGAGCCCTCAAAGACTACTCCAAGTGGCCCCTTACCGACCACCAATCCTTCTACTTCCGCACGATGTTCCTGCGCCTTGTGCGCGCCCTCGACTACGCCACAAGATCCTCCATGTGGGACGGCGAGAGGGTGCTCATCTATGGTGAGAGTCAGGGTGGAGCGCAGGCCGCAGCACTTGCAGGTATCGACAAGAGGGTAACGATGGCCGTGCTCAACGTGCCGGCAATGACCGACCTCGGATGTGTGGTTGCTGGCCACAGCGCCGGTTGGCCCCGCACCTACTCACAAGGTGCCGCCACCGAGCCCACAGCCGCCCTCTACCAACAGATCCTCCCCTACTACGACGCCGCCCAGCTGCTGGGCCTCACCAAGGCGAAGTTGGTTGTGGAGGTGGGCCTCATCGACCGCACTTGCCCTCCCGAGGGAGTGTGCGCCACATTCAACAACTCACCCAGCACCGACAAAACGCTCCTTTCATTTCCCTACCGCCCACACACTTCGGTCAACGCTCGCTACCGCAAAGAGTGGCGCGAGAGAGTTGAGGACGTACGCAACTCCATAATCGACGCCTACCTCCAATAGCACAGACCCATAGGCACAAAAAAAGTATCCTCCGCTGTGTGCGGAGGATACTTTTTTTTATTTTTTCCAGGAAAATCAACTACTCCTCGGGGGCATCCATAAAGCCACGAGCCACCATCAGGGGCACACGGCTGGGCTCAGCACCACGGAACTCCTTGTAGAGGTCCATACCGTCCTTCATACCACCCGACTCGAGCAGTTTGCGGAAGCGCTGTGCGGTCTTGCGATCGAAGAGGTTGCCGGTCTCAACAAATGCCTGGTAAGCATCCTTGTCGAGCACCTCAGCCCAAGTGTAGCTATAATAGCCTGCCGAGTAGCCACCATCAAAGATGTGCGAGAAGTAGGGATAGCGATAGCGGGGAGCAATCTCCTCAATCAGCCCCCTATTCACGTTAAGCGACTCACGCTCAAATGCGTTCACGTCGATAGGCTCTGCAGAGGTGCGAGTGTGAATATCCATATCGCTCAACGAAGCAGCCAAAAGCTCGGTGGTAATGAAGCCCTGGTTGAACTTATCACTCTTCTGCAAACGCTTCACAAGGTGATTAGGAATAATCGCGCCGGTCTGATAGTGCACAGCGTAGGTTTTGAGCACCTCGGGCTCGGTTGCCCAGTTCTCCATAATCTGGCTGGGAAGCTCCACAAAATCACGCTCCACACCAAGGAGGCCCTTGTAGGGCACCTGTGCGAAGAGCGAGTGGAGAGCGTGGCCAAACTCGTGGAAGAAAGTCTCAGTCTCGTCGAGGGTGAGCAGTGCGGGAGTACTACCCGAGGGGCGGGTAAAGTTGCACACCACAGTAACTACGGGGTTAACCCTCTTACCATCCTTCATTGCCATGTCAACATAGCCGCCACACCAAGCACCAAACGACTTGCCGGGGCGTGGGAAGAAGTCGAAGATAACCACACCCAGGGTGCTGCCATCGGCTTCAAGCACCTGATAAGCAGAACACTCCTTGTTGTACACGGGCACCTTAACGGGGCTGAAAGTGATACCATAGAGGCGGTTGCAAAGACCGAAGATACCGAGTTTCACATTCTCCAACGAGAAGTAGGGACGAAGGGCCTGCTCATCGAGGTTGTAGCGCTGTTTGCGCACCTTCTCGGCATAGTACCACCAATCCCACGAAGCGAACTCATCGGGGTTGAAGTCACGCTTAGCCAACTTCTTCATCTCCACCAACTCATTCTTTGCAGTGTTGAGTGCGGGTGTCCAAATCTCCTCCAAGAGAGCATAGACATTCTCGGGGGTCTTGGCCATCACGTTGTCCAACACAAAATGGGCGTGGGAGGGGAAACCAAGGAGGTTTGCCTTACGCGTGCGCAAGTTAATTATGGTATTAATAACAGCCTTGTTGTCGTTCTTGTCGTCGAGGTTACCCTTGTTAAGGTAGCCCTCATAGAGCCTCTGACGCAACTCCCTATCCTTCGCGTAGGTGAGGAAGGGGAGCATGCTGGGTTTGCTCAAAGTAAAGAGATACTTACCGCTGTGGCCAGCCTCCTCGGCAGCCTCTTTAGCAGCATTGCGCACCGACATAGGAAGACCCTCAAGCTGCGCCTCATTGTCGAGCACCATCTCAAACTCTGCGCTGGCAGCCAACAAGTTACGAGCAAACTCAACGGTTGCCAACGAAAGCTCCTCGTTGATCTTTGCAAGCTCCTTTTTCTGCTCCTTGGAGAGGTTCGCACCCGAGCGTACGAAGTTTTTGTAAGTCTGCTCGGTCAGGCGCAACTGCAACTCGTCCAGACCTGCATTCTGGCGACCCTCATACACCTTTTTCACACGTGCAAAGAGCTTCTCGTTCATCATGATTTTGTCGGAGTGAGCCGAGAGTTTGGGGCTAATCTCAGCCTCCACCTTCTGCATTTCCTCGTTGGTATCAGCAGCAGCCACAAGGAAGAAGGTATTTGCAACCTTTCCGAAGAGCTCACCGGCATTATCGAGAGCCAGAATGGTATTCTCAAAAGTGGGTGCATCGGGGCAGTTTACAATGGCCTCAATCTCCTCCTCGTGGAGAGCCATTGCAGCCTTAAATGCGGGCTCGTAGTGAGCCACCTCAATCTGATCAAAGGGGGGTACTCCAAAGGGGGTGTTCCACTCCATAAGAAGGGGGTTTTCGGCCACCTCCACAGCCTTCTCTTTACACGAAGTCATCATAAGCGAAAGAGTTGCGATTGCTAAAATTAAAGTTCTGATTTTCATTTTATTATAAATTTAATTTGTTTATTTTCCAACAATCTTCGACACCAATCCGGTGAGTACTTTTCCGGGGCCTAACTCAACAAACTCGGAGGCTCCTGCGGAGGCCATGTTTTGCACACTCTGGGTCCACCTCACAGGGGCCACAAGTTGGGCTATAAGATTGGCCTTTATCTCCTCCGGCGAGGTGTGCGGAAGGGCGTCAACGTTCTGGTAAATCGGACAGCGCGGAGTATCAAAAACGGTCTGCTCAATGGCCCTCTGCAACTCCTCCTTTGCGGAGGCCATGCAGGGCGAGTGAAAACCACCGCCGACCGAGAGCGGAAGGGCCCTCTTTGCCCCCGCCTCTTTGAGTTTCACACAGGCCTCCTCCACCGCCTCACGGGTGCCGGAGATGACCAACTGACCGGGGCAGTTGTAGTTGGCAGGAACGACCCCCTCGATGGGCTCACACACCCTCTCGACAACCTCATCCGCGAGGCCCAACACTGCGGCCATGGTCGAAGGAACCTCCTCGCACGACTTCTGCATCGCCAGCGCACGGGCATAGACCAAGCGAAGACCACTCTCGAAGTCGAGCGCTCCGGCCGCCACAAGGGCACTAAACTCGCCCAGCGAGTGACCGGCAACCATATCCGGAACAAAGTCCTCACCCAACGCAGCCACCTGCGCCACGGAGTGTAGAAAGACGGCGGGTTGTGTAACTTTCGTCTGTCGGAGCTCCTCGTCGGTGCCCTCAAACATAATCCTGCTTATCTCAAAACCGAGTATCTCATCGGCCTTGTCAAAGAGCTCTCGTGCGGCCTGGCTGCTCTCATAGAGATCCTTGCCCATACCACTAAACTGCGCTCCCTGACCGGGGAAAACGTATGCTTTCATACCCATTTTGGTTAAAATTCAGAGGACAAATATACACAAAAAGTTGTGACTTAGAAATTGTTAATAACTTTCCCTATTGAAAATAGGTAAAAAGCGAAAAACATTCTACCTTTGCAGGTTGTAACGTGCCCGCATACGCCCGTGCGCTTACACATGACACTCAGGACCCGAATTTACAGAACAGAAAAACAACACGATATGAGATTAATAATAACTGCTCTCTTCCTCCTTTGGATTGTCGTTTGGGCAATCCTCTCGCTGGTGGCAATGAGCATCACCGCCCTCATCGACCTTGCAACCAATAAGGAGCGCAGGCTCACCCTGCAACTCTCCTACCTGGTGGCCCGCATAGTCTATTGGAGCTGTCCAATGTGGCGAGTAAAGGTTGTGGGTAAGGAGAATATGCCCAAGGACGGTAAACCATACGTCATTACCGCCAACCACCAATCCTTCTTCGACATCCCCCTGCTTTTCTTCACACCCCGCACCAAGGGCTTCAAGTTTGTGTCGAAGATCGAGGTGAGGAAGGTACCTGCAGTAGGTTGGATGCTTGGCCTTAGGGACGACATCGTCATCCGCCGAGGTACTGCAAGCGCCGCCACCTGCGTTATGGAACAGGGTAGTACCCACCTTCAAGGTGGCTCGAGTGTAGCGATCTTCCCCGAGGGTACCCGCAGTAGGGACAACAAAATCCACCTCTTCAAGGACGGCGCATTCAAGTTGGCACAAGCCAATGGCGTGGGTATCGTTCCTTGTGTGATTGAGGGCACCCGAGGTCTGCTGACCAAACGAGGAGCTACCAGCCGCACCATCATTCTGCGCATCCTGCCCCCCATTGAGGCCGAGAAAGTGCAGGAGTATACCACCGCCAGGGAGCTTGCCCAACACGTTCAGGCTCTCACCACCGACAACTTTGGCAAGGAGCAGAATTAGTAGAGAGTAAAGAGTAATTAGTAAATATTTTTTCTCGGACACTGCTGGTGTCCGCCACGTTTGACGTTAGGCGTTAGACGTTAGACAAAAAAACATAACATCATAAATGGCAAACGAAACAAAAACAGTTCAGTACACCGAAAAAGACATCAAGACACTCTCCACGAGGGACCAGATGCGTCTGCGCCCCGGTATGTGGATTGGTAAGCTCGGCGACGGCACAATGCCCGATGACGGTATCTATACCCTCATCAAGGAGGTTGTGGACAACTCCGTGGATGAGTTTACCATGGGCTTCGGCAACCTCATTGAGATAACCATCGAGGATAAGTGGGTAACCATCAGGGACCACGGTAGGGGTATTCCCTTGGAGATTCTCGACGCTTGTGTGGGCGTAATCAACACCAGTGGTAAGTATGAGGGCGCAGGTTATAAGAAGACCGTGGGTCTGAATGGTGTGGGTTTAAAGGCTGTGAATATGCTCTCGGCCCACTTTGAGGCACGCAGTGTGAGGGACGGCAAAGCCCGCACCGTGGTGTTCAAACAGGGTCTTCCCGCAGGCGACACCTGGGAGGAGGGCGTAAACGAGAAGAACGGCACCACCGTAAAATACTACGTAGACGAGGAGGTATTCGGCATCTATGCCTACAACGAGGAGTATGTGGAGCAGAGGGTCAAAAACTACACTTACCTCAACACGGGCTTGGTATTCAAGTTCAACGGCACGAAGTATGAGTCGAAACACGGTCTGCTGGACCGGCTGGGCGAGAACCTCGGCGAGGAGCCCCTCTACCAGCCCATCCACCTGAAAGGTAAGGACATCGAGATTGCCTTCACCCACGGTACCGGCTATGGCGAAACCTATTTCTCGTTTGTCAACTCGCAGCACACGACCCAGGGTGGTACCCACCAGGCTGCCTTCAAGGAGGCCGTGGCCAAGACCATCAAGGAGTTTTTCAGGAAGGACTACGACCCTGCCGATGTGAGGGGTAGCATTATCGCCGCCATCAGCGTGAGCGTGGAGGAGCCCGAGTTTGAGAGCCAGACCAAGATTAAACTCTCGTCGAAGAACATGGGCCCCGGCCTG
>JAFYRC010000096.1 GCA_017547065.1 Tidjanibacter sp. | reverse complement strand
CACCGGTAGTGGTATTACTCTCCAGCAGTAATCAGTTCCGAACAATTTTGCCCCTCGGCTGCGGCTCGTAGGGCGCAAACCATAGGCCATAGGGGGTTGAATCTCCCCCTATGGTCACAACAAAATGATAAAATAGATTAACCCGTAACAAAAATAAAACTATGAAGAAGATCCTTTTTGCTGTTCTTGCACTCGCTGCTTTGGTGTCGTGCACCAATGATCAGACACTCGACGTTAGCAAGCAGGCTATCGGCTTTGGCAATATTTTCGTTGACAATGCAACCCGCATTATTGACACCACCTACGATGATGACACTTTCGTTGACTCGTTCCAGGTTTGGGGTACAGTTCAGGGTAATTACGACGGTGCGGAGGTTGTTCCCATTTTCGAGGGTGCAACCGTAAGTCGCCCCACCGGTCTTTCTGGTTACAACCCCGAAGAAGAGTGGGAGTGCTCCGAGGTTCGTTACTGGGCACCCAATGCAACATATGAATTCGTTGCCGTTGTGGATGGTGGTCTTAGGCGCATTGATAATGGTTTATACAACCTGGTGTGCAACGACATTCCCGGGCAGAAAGACGTTTTGTGGGCTACGGCAACTGTGACCACCGATGAAAATGCTAACCCCAGCACTCCAATCGTTGCGTTCACTTTCAACCACGCTCTCGCAAAGGCGTTTTTCACCTTCAAGACCAAAGCAGCTTTCGCAACCGAAGATTACACCTACGAGATCTCGGACATCAAGTTCAAGAGCGCATACACACGAGGTGAAAACACCATAGGTACTAATGGTTGGATTATTGATGGCGAACCAGGCACGCAGGCTCCTCTTAGTTTCGGCGCAGCTGTGACTCTCGCTCCTTCGAAAGCAGAACCTGTTTCGACTACTTCGGAGTATGCAAGGGTGTTCATTCCCAGTGCAAATATGAATGTTTCGTTCACTGTGTCGATGAAATTCAAAGGCTCGGTTATCAGCAAGAAAGACTACCAGTTTGGTGTATTCCCCTCTGTAGAAAATAAACGTGCCCAGGCCGGTCACCAGTACAACTTTGTTGTTGAGTTCACCGAGAGCAATCAGGTTAAGTTCTCAGTTAGCGATGTTACCGACTGGATTAACGGTGATGCCGCCAATGGTGACAGCATTACTCTCCAGTAATCCTTTCCGAACAATTTTGCCCCTCGGCTGCGGCTCGTAGGGTGCAAACCATAGGCCATAGGGGGCTGAATACCCCCTATGGTCACCAAAAAAATAACGCCACAAACCCTATCTTTGGCACGAGTTGCCACTAAATAAATGAATAAGAAGAAGAATTTTGTAGACATACTCTTCGCCCTCCTGCTGCTCGCAGGTGTTGCGTCGTGCTCAAACGACCAGCCCCTCGACCCAACAGACCACACCAGAGCCATCTCCTTCGGCAATGTAAGCACACGTGTTGTTAGCAGTGCGGACGACATTCTTGAGTTTGGTGTGTTCACACAGCAGAACCTTGGACCCGACGGCACCGACGAGTCGCTTCAGTGGCTCCCGCTTCTCGAAGGCGAGAGGGTGTATCGTGAGGATGCCAGCAAGGAATTTACCTACGACAACACTCGCTACTGGGTAGCAGACAGGGTTTTCCACTTCTTTGCGGTGTGGCCTTATGCAGGAGCAGCCGACTCTCCCGTTACAAATGTGTCGTGGGCTGACGGCGATGGTGCATACGGCTATGCTGTGACATTCGTGACCCCAGAGACTGCAGACGAGGAACTCCTGACAGCAAAAACCACGGTTGAGACTACGACTGAACTGGAATTCCCGGAGTCGGTTGGCCTCAATTTTGAGCACCAACTCACCAATGTCAATTTGAAGATTTGGAGTAATGGTGCACCTGACAATGTTCAGGACAAAATCAGGGTAAAGGAGGTTAGCATCAGCAATGTGACCAAGAAGGGAACGCTTAACACTACCCCCCAATCTGGTTCCAGTTGGAAATATTCTTCGGACAAGATGAGTTTTACAACGACGTACGACGGCGATGGAATAACAAATGTTTCTCAGGCGCAGATTATCAATAACGTGTTGGTGCCCAATGGTGTCAGCGAGTACAATCCTTCCGATAAT
>JAFYRC010000095.1 GCA_017547065.1 Tidjanibacter sp. | reverse complement strand
CTTAAACTCTTCCGTCAGGGTATTGAGATTGATCCTGAGATTGACGCTGCATTCATCAACCAGTACTTCACCGTGTTGGTAGAGGAGTATGAGGCATTGAACGTGGAGACTGACCACTTCATGAGCGAGTATGAGTACTTGGCTGAGAAGATGGATAAGGTGACCGACGAGAGCGCAAAAACCTCGTTCGACGCACTGCTCATCAAGTCGGGTGCTGCTGACTGCAAAAACCTCGAGCAGATTTTCTCGGCTCGTTTGGAGAACAACTGGGGTGACGCTGCACAGGTTGAGAAGGCATTCAAACTTATGGCTCGCAACAAGTGCCAGAGCGACTTCTTCCTCACCGTGGGCGAGAAGTACTACGAGCAGGCTCCCAGCCCCGCAACTGCACAGCTGTTGAGCAAAGTGTATGAGGAGAGGAAAGACTTCGAGAAGGCTCTCCACTTCCTCGTTATCGCAATGGAGAACGAGAACGATCCTCAGGTGAAAGCAAACCTCTGCGTTCAGATCTCGGGTACCGAGTTGGCAAGGGATAACGCTCGCGAGGCTGCTGCTTACGCAAAGAAAGCTCTCGAGTTCAACGCCGACAACGCTTCGGCTTACATCTGCCTTGCACAGGCTTACGCTACCGGTTCGAGCGCTTGCGCCGACTTCGACAAGCAGACCGTATTCTGGTTGGCATACGACTTGGCTGCTAAGGCTCGTGGCTTGTTTGAGGGTAATGCCGATCAGCAGGCTATGGCTTCGCAGTTGATGGCAACCTACAAGGACTTCTTCCCCGGCCAGTCGGATTGCTTCTTCCGCGGTCTGACCGAGCAGGGTGCAGCCTACACCGTTAAGTGTGGTTGGGTTGCAGGCACCACCACCGTTAAATACAAATAGTGAAGGTGTCGCTCCGACATATATATAGGATAGTAGTGGTAGCATCTCTTTTGGGAGGTGCTACCCTGCTGTTTTCTTGCTCGGGCAAAAAGAAGCCCGCAGAGATAGATCTCGAAAAGCTCATTACACAGCAGAGCGATACGCTCACGATGATTTATACCAAGAATGGCCAGAAGGACTACCGATTCTCCACACCGCTGATGGAGAGGTATGAACTCGCCAGGGAGCCCTATATGGAGTTCCGATATGGTATCAACATCATCACCTTCGACTCGCTGGGTAATGAGGCCTCCAACCTCATTGCCGACTATGCCATCTACTACGAAAACCGTGAGCTCTGGGAGGCTCGTGGTAATGTGGAGGGCACGGGCGAGGATGGACGTAAACTCTACACCCAACAGCTCTTCTGGGATGAGAAGACCGACAAGGTTTACAGCAATGTGGACTGTAAGGTTGTGGACGGCTTGGATGTCTTTGTGGGCGAGGGTTTTGAGTCCGACAGCGAGTTTAAGGATTGGGTGTTCCGCGAGAGCGAGGGCCGAATGTGGGTAGATGTGTCGGAGAACGAAGATGATGGTGAGAAGAAGAGCGAGCCCACCAAAGAGGAGAGTGTCGAGTTGAAGCCGGAGAGTGTGAAGGCCGATAACAAGGACAAGAAGGACGATAACCTCAGGACAAGCACCTTTGGCGCCCCCGGTAAGGATAAGCCGAAGCCTGTGTTTAATAGGGACAGCCTTGGCAGAAGACGACCCGAGATGGGTGGTAAATTGCCTCCCAAGAGGGATGGTAAACCCAATTTTGATGGTCGCCGACCCGCTGGAGGCGAGATGCCTATGAGGGAGGGCGAAATGCGCCGCCCGAACCGAGAGGCCGGCAAGGTGCCTAATATGCAGAAGGGCGACTTTGTGTTGCCTGAGAAACCCAAAGCAAGGGAGTAGGAATGGAGGAGTTGTTGAGTGTCATAGTGATAACTGTGGTGTCGGTGATTCTTTCAGCCTTTTTCTCGGGTATGGAGATTGCCTTCACCAGCGCAAACCGCCTCCGTATGGAGATCGACCGTAAGCGAGGAGGGTTTGTGGGCCGCGTTATTGAACTGTTCGCCTCAAAGCCGGGTGAGTATATTACTACAATGTTGGTGGGTAACAACATTATGCTGGTAATATACTCGATGTATATGACCAAGCTCATCCACCTGCTGGCTGGCAAAATGGGCGTGCCTATGGCCGACGACTCGGTGGTTATCGAAACCATTATTTCAACCCTTATTATTATCTTCTTTGGCGAGTTTACGCCCAAGAGTATCTTCAAAATGAGGCCCAATGCTTTTTTTAGGGCCCTCGTTCTACCGGTATATGCCATCTACCTGATTTTGTTCCCGCTGTCGAAGTTGACAACGGCCATTGCCTTCGGTCTGTTGCGACTCTTTGGACTGAAAGTGAAGGAGGAACACAGCATTAAGAGCTTCGGTAGGATTGACCTCGA
Source organism: Tidjanibacter sp. (assembly GCA_017547065.1). GTDB lineage: Bacteria > Bacteroidota > Bacteroidia > Bacteroidales > Rikenellaceae > Tidjanibacter. Next base: position 6,883 of record JAFYRC010000095.1, on the reverse strand, counting down.
AAATCTTGTGGATGAGAGCGTTGAGAACAACGAGAGTATGCAACCCAACGACATCAAGATCTTCCAAAATGCACTCGACTTTTCCGACCTCCGTGTGAGGGATTGTATGGTACCGAGGGTGGATGTTGAGGCCGTGGAGCTGGATACAACCATCGAGGAGTTGACACAACGCTTTATCGCTACCGGCTTCTCCCGATTGTTTGTGTGGGAGGAGAGTATTGACAATATCGTGGGCTATGTGACGACCAAAAGCCTCTTCCGCAAACCAAAGAGTATCAAGGAGATATTGATCCCCGTGAGGTTTGTTCCCGAAACTATGGAGACCGAGAGGTTGATGGGCGAGATGATTCGCACACGCCAGAGTGTGGCCGTCGTGATTGACGAGTTTGGCGGCACCGCGGGTGTGATCTCGTTGGAGGATGTGTTGGAGGAGATTGTGGGCGAGATTGAAGACGAACACGATACTCCGGAGATGGTCGAGAAGGTACTCAAAGACAACCAGTGGGTGCTGTCGTGCCGCTTGGAGGTGGCCTACCTCAATGAGCGCTACGACCTCGGGCTCAAAGAGAGTGACGAGTATGACACCCTGGCGGGCTATATCATAGCCAAATATGGCTCTATTCCCACTGTGGGAACCCTCATTGAGAGCGAGGGTAAGGAGATAAAAATCCTGAAATCGACATCTTCGAGGATAGAATTGGCAAAAGTTAGGATTTTGTGATGTGTTTTTTGAGGAAAATTACTATATTTGAAGCCAATTTGTGAAAACAAAGCTTGGAACGTCTGCGTAGCAGAGCGCAGATGCAACAAACTGAGAAGAACAAAGAATCAAAAATAAACAATAAAAAAACTAAACTCAACAATGGCAACACTTAATGATTTGAGGACCAAAGGCGGTGTGATTGTAACAGTCGTAATCGCACTTGGTTTGATCGCCTTCCTGCTGGGCGACCTTTTTAGCAATGGCAGCATTTTTACTTCGAGGGCTAACCGTGTGGGTAAAATTGCCGGCAACAACATCGAGTATCAGGTTTATGCAAACCAGACCGAGTATGTGAAGAACATCTACTCGTCGCTCTGGGGTAGCTCGGCATTCGATGCACAGCAGTATGATATGATTTACAACGAGGCTTGGAATGACCTTCTGATGAGCAACTCCTACAAACCTTCGTTCGAGAAGATGGGTTTGACCATTTCGGACGCAGAGATGGTGGATATGATTCAGGGTGCTTATGTTTCGCCCGTTATTCGCTCGTTCTTTGCAGACCCCTCGACCGGCGTTTATAGCCCCGAGATGCTCAAAGGTTTCCTCTCGCAGATCGAGAGCAACGAGGCTGTTTACAACATCTGGAACTACATCAAGAGGCGTGTTGCAGAGCAGCGCTTGGTGGAGAACTACACCACTCTCGTTGGCGCAGGTTTTGTTGCTAACGACGTGGAGGTTAACGGTTCGGTAGCTGCTGCTAACACCGCTGCTAACGTGAAGATCGTTGTTAAACCCTACTACACCATCGCAGACTCATTGGTTGCTCCCGTTAAGGATGGCGCAATCAAGAAGTACTACAAGGAGCACAAAGAGCTCTTCCGTCAGAGCACCGCTCGTGACATTGAGTACGTAGTGTTCAACGTAGAACCTTCGGAGGCTGACTACGCAGAGGCTAAAGAGGCTGTTGAGACCTTGGCAGAGGAGTTCAAAGCCGCAGAGAACGTAATGCACTTTGCACAGGCTAACTCCTACGAGAGGCCCGACACCCGCTTCTACTCGCGTGAGAACGCTCCCGCTGCTTACAAGGAGTTGGTTTCCAATCGCGTTAAATTCCTCGGCCCCGAGCTTAACGGTACCACCTACACCATGTCGCGTGTAGCAGAGGTGCGTAACATGCCCGATGAGATCGAGGCTCGCCACATCCTCTTCTCGTTCGATCAGAAAGATTTGGCAGACAGCGTTGCAGGTGCACTCCGCAAGGGCGCTTCGTTCGCAGAGTTGGCAAAGAAATACTCGCTCGACCAGGCTTCGGCTGTTGAGGGTGGTAACCTCGGTAAGTTCGCTCCCGAGCAGATGGTTGCAGAGTTCAGCGATGCACTTATTGCTGCAAATGTTAAACAGATCGTTGTTGTAGAGAGCCAGTTCGGTATCCACGTAGCACAGGCTACCTGGAAATCGAAACCCGTACGTAAGACCCAGATCGCAACCATCACCTACGATGTTGTTGCTGGTGACGCTACTATCCAGGCTGCTATGAACGAGGCTAACGCTTTCATCGGCGCTGCTGCTAAGAGCGATTTCGCAAGCGCAGTTAGCGAGCTTGGTTTGTCGAAACGTTCGGCTCGCATCGGTAACACCGACCGCGTAGTTAATGGCCTGAACGAGGCTCGCGAGCTTATCCGTTGGGCTTACAACAACAAGGCTGGCAAGGTTTCGGGTGCTATGGAGATCGATGGCGACTTCGTTGTTGCTACCGTGAAGAACATCCGCGAGGAGGGCTACATTCCTGTGAAAGAGGCTGCTGCCCGCATCGCTCAGGAGTTGCGTAACGAGGCTAAGGCTGCTTGGGTTGCTGAGCAGGTTGCAGGTCTTGCTACCATCGAGGAGGTTGCTGAGAAACTTGGCGCTGAGGTTGTTACCGCAGAGGAGGTTTATGGCAACGCTAACAACATCGCCGGTGTAGGTCCCGACATGACTCTCGTAGGTGCAGTTGCAACTGCCGAGGAGGGTGTAGTTGAGGGTCCCATCGAGGGTAATTACGGTGTTTACGTGTTCACCGTTACCGGTCGCACCGCTGCCGACAACGCAACCGTTGAGAGCGAGAAGGTTCGCCTCGACTCGTCGTCGCTCTTCTACATCAACGAGCGTATTGACCAGGCTTTGGTTGAGGGTTCGGAGATTGTAGATAATCGCGTTAAATTCTTCTAAAAAAGCGCATATAGCTGGTGCTTTTTGCACCAAAATTCAGAGAGCGAGTTCCTCACCTACGTTGAGTAGGCTGTGGACTCGCTCCTTTGTTTGGCACAAAAATCCCTTCGCTTTATGCGCTTTTTGCCACTGCCGAGCGCTGTGTAGTCGCACTACTAAATGGTGAAAGCGTCACATTCTGACGAGCATTGCATTTGCCTTGCTCTATGCGCTTTTCGCTACTACCGAGTGCTGTGTAGTAGCTGACGCTGGCACAAAATAATCCTCGCAAAATACACTTTTACGGCTCTGATGTCAAAAGCCATAAAACACAGACACGGGTATCAAAAAAGATACCCGTGTCTGTGTTCTTTTATCAATCAAAGACAAGCCAACAGCCAATGGCCAACAGCACCTTATTTAAGATAGTCATCGAAGTAGGCGGTGACTTTGTTCATGAGGTGCACGCGGTCTTTGCCGATGACGTTGTGTTCGTGTCGGGGGTAGGGGAAGTAGTCCACCTGCACGCCCTCGATGACGCACTCGCGCACAAACGATAGGCTGTGTTGCCACAGCACCACGGGGTCGATGGCGCCTTGGCAGATGAGAAGCTTGCCTTTGAGGTTCTTGGCCTGCGCAATGAGCGAGGTGGCAGCAAAGCCCTCGGGGTTGCGCTCCTCGGTCTGCATATACCTCTCGCCATACATCACCTCATACCATTTCCAGTCGATCACGGGGCCGCCGGCCACGCCCACCTTGAATACTTCGGGGTAGTGGGTCATTAGTGAAATGGTCATAAAACCACCGTAGCTCCAACCGTGTACGCCAATGCGGTTGGCGTCCACCCATTCGTGCGAACAGAGCCACTCAATACCCTTCATTTGGTCCTCCATCTCGCACTTACCACACTGACCGTGGATGGCCTTCTCATACTCGGCACCGTGCCAAAGTGTACCTCGGTTGTCCATTACAAAGACCACATAACCCCTCTGTGCCATCAACATTTCCCAGCGGCGCAGCTTGGCTTGGAAGGAGTTGTTGACCATCTGGCTGTGGGGGCCACCATAGACATAAAGAATGGCGGGGTATTTCTTTGCAGGGTCGAAATCAATGGGGTAAATCAGTCGGTAGTGGTTGTCCCAACGGCCGTCGGCACTCTTGATTGTGCCCAGCTCAATGGGGGTGTAGTTGTATCCCTCGCAGGGGTCGGGGGCGGTGAGAAGGTTGCGCACCACCTTGCCGTCCTTGGTCGATGCGAGGTTTACGATGCGGGGCACTTGGAGTGCGGAGTAGTTGTCCGTGAGGTACTTACCATCTGGGCTGATGGAGCAAGTGTGCCAACCGGGCTCGTGTGTAAGTCTCACAACCCTACCGCTTTTGAGGCTCACCTTTGCGAGGTGCTGCTCGGCGGTGGAGAACTCGGCGGTGTAGAAATATACCCATTCGCCTTTGATGTCGGCGAAGATTACGTCGGCGTCTGCGAGGGTGAGCCTGCGGTGTTCCCAAGTGGTGCCCTTGCGCTCGTAGAGATAAAGACTCCAATATCCATCACGCACGTTGGTCGAGTAGATAAATTTATCGCCCTTGTCGCCCACCCAATAGAGGGGGTAGAGGGGCTCCACATAACGGCTGTCGCTCTCCGCGAAGAGCCTTTCGACGAGGGTGCCCGTAGTTGCAGAGTAGCTGTTGAGGTGCATCTCGTTCTGCTCGCGGTTGAGAATCTGGATGTAGATAAGTTCGCCGTCGGGGCTCCAGGTGATGTTGGTCAGGTAGCGCTCCTCGTCGAAGTCGTCCACCTCTATCCACGCGGTCTGCTCGGTTGTGGTGTTGTAGACCCCGAGCGAAATGCGCTCCGAGGGGAGGCCGTTCTGGGGATACTTGATGCTTACAAGCGAGCCCGTGCGGGTGGTGATATCGAGCAAGGGGAAATCGGCCACGCGACTCTCGTCCTTGCGGTAGAAGGCAACCGAAAGGCCGTCGGGCGAGGGGAATGTACCACCGCTGATGCCAAACTCGTTGCGACTAACGTGGGAGCCGTTGATGATGTTGGGATCGGTATCGGAGGTTATGGCCTTGCGAAGGTCGCCAATCTGCACATAGAGGTTGTTGCCCTCGGTGAAGTAGCGAGGGGCGTTGTTGGGAGTGGCGGGTGCGTTTTCGGCAGCCTTGTGGGTGCGCACGTCAAACCACTGTGGCTCCTTGGACTCCTTGGAGATGACACCATAGAGGGTGTTACCCTTGGAGTCGGTGCCCCAAAGTGTTCGGATGTTGTCGGGGATCAGTTCGCGTGAGAGAATAGCCTCTTCCATAGTTAAAAGTCTGCGTTGTGGCTCCTGTGCCACGGTGTTGAGTGTCAGCAAAAGGGCCGACAGGGTGATATGTAAAAATCGTTTCATACTCTGTGGGTGGTGAAAAATGTTGGTGTAAAGGTAGGAAATTTTGTGGTTTAATCAAATTGTTGTATCTTTGAATGTTTGACTGAACACATATTAAGGTAATGAAAAACAACGTTGTTACGCTTGAAGAAGCGAAGAAACTGATTAAATTCTATCCCGATTGGCCCAAGGAGGGCGTAAACTTTGTGGATTTGCTGCCCCTGCTGAGCGATGCACAGATTTTTAGTGTGATTGTTGAGGAGCTCGGTAAGCACGTTACAACCCCCAATATCGCAGCACCCGAGGCGAGGGGTTTCCTGTTTGCGGCACCTCTCTTGGTTACCGACTCGCAGACCCACACCCTGATTACCTTCCGTAAGAATGGTAAGCTGCCTGCAAAGGAGGGCGACCTGCAGAAGGTGTCGATTGTGAAGGAGTATGGCGAGGATAGCCTCTACTTCCGCAAGAGCGACTTGGAGAACTCGTTGGTTACCAATGGTGTGGTTGAGGTGACCATCCTCGACGACATCTTGGCTACCGGTGGTACCTCCATCGAGATGGCCAAACACCTCGAGGCTCTCACCGTGGAGAAGGATGGTGTGGAGTATCCCGTGAAGGTTAAGGAGTTTGTCTTCTTGGCCGACCTGAGCTTCTTGCACGGCAAGGAACTCTTGGAGAAGATCGCTCCCGTCTACTCGCTGATCAGCTTCTAGGGGCGAACAAATAGAGTTTATACCTTATAAAATAAGATACTACTATGAGAGTTATTATCGAACAAAATCAGGAAAAAGGTTCGGTATGGGCTGCGGCATACATTGCCGAGGCTATCAACCGTAAGGCAGCCGTAACAAGCACTCCCTTTGTGCTGGGTCTTCCCACAGGCTCTACCCCTCTGGGTACCTACAAGGAGCTTATCCGCCTCCACAAGGAGGGTAAGGTGAGCTTCCAGAATGTCATTACCTTCAATATGGACGAGTATGTTGGCCTTCCCGAAGACCACCCCCAGAGCTACCACACCTTCATGTGGGAGAACTTCTTCTCGCACATCGACATCAACCCCGCCAATGTAAATATCCTCAATGGCAACGCCGAGGATTTGGCCAAGGAGTGTGCCGACTATGAGAAGAAGATTGAGACCGCTGGTGGTATTGATCTCTTCCTGGGTGGCGTTGGCGAGGACGGACACATCGCCTTCAACGAGCCTTTCTCGTCGATGAGCTCGCGCACTCGCGTTAAGACTCTCACCGAGGATACCATTTTGGTTAACTCACGCTTCTTTGGTGGCGATGTTAACTTGGTGCCCAAGTTGGCCCTCACCGTTGGTGTTGCCACAATCCTTTCGGCCACCGAGGTTATCATCTTGGCCTTTGGCCCCAAGAAAGCTCGTGCCGTACAGCAGGGCGTTGAGGGTGCCTATTCGCACAGCTGGACCATCACCGGCCTTCAAACTCACCCCCACGGCATTCTCGTTACCGACGAGGCCGCCGCAGGCGAGTTGAAGGTTAACACCTACAAATATTTCAAGGATATCGAGAAGGACAATCTGTTGTAATTTACGCAGGTGTGTTAAATAACGAGGGCGGTTGAATTGTCAACCGCCCTCGCTTTATTGTAT
>JAFYRC010000094.1 GCA_017547065.1 Tidjanibacter sp. | reverse complement strand
GTACGGTGCTGTATGCCATCCACGCCGAGAGTATCGACCACCAGAGCAGGATATAGACCGTCAACCGTCAACCGACAAAAACAACAGAGGGCTTCTCATTGCGAGAAGCCCTCTGTTGTTTTTACTATCGGTACAAGAATCGTTTGATGGATTTCTTGGGGGTTTTCTCAAACTCTGTGGGGCGGAGTTCGATTTGTGCAACCTTCTCGTAGTTACCCACCAGAGTGTTGAGCTCTTTGAGGGTTTCGTTCATGATCTCATCCAACTGCGAGTTGGGGATGTTTGCAGCGTCCAGTTGTTCGTAGTCGGGCACCACAATGGCCACGAGCTTACCATTACGCTCCACGATAAGGCTCTCCAACACATAGGCGAGGTTGTTGAGTTTGGCCTCAATCTCCTCGGGGTAGATATTCTGGCCACCGGCCATGAGAATCATGGTTTTGCTCCTACCGCGCAGGAAGATGTTGCCCTCGGCGTCGATGGTACCCATGTCGCCCGTGTGCAACCAGCCCTCGGCGTCGAGCACCTCGGCAGTAGCTTCGGGGTTTTTGAAATATCCCTTCATGACCTGCTCGCCACGGATGAGAATCTCGCCGGGAACGTGTGCGGGGTCGGGCGAGAGAATCCTACACTCGCAGAAATCCGAGAGGAGTCGTCCGGCCGAGCCGGGAACGTAGCCCTCGGTGTAGAGTCGATGGCTAATCAGGGGGCCACACTCGGTCATACCGTAGCCCACGGTGATGGGGAATTTGATGCGGTGGAGGAACTCCTCAACGTCGGCGTTGAGTGCTGCACCGCCCACGATAAACTCGAGGAACTCGCCACCGAGGGTGGCTACGAGTTTCTTGCGAATCTGGGCATAGAGCACATTGTCAATGAGAGGAATTTGGAGTGCCGTCTTCATCAGGCCGCTACCGATGATGGGGAAGATCTGTTTTTTGACAACCTTCTCGATAATCATAGGCACGGAGCAGATGACGTGGGGCCTAACCTCGGCCATGGCCTCAATCAGGATTTTGGGCGAGGGAATACGGCCCAGCAGGGTGATGTGTGTACCCGCGCCGAGCGAGCAGAGCATGTCGATGGCGCAGCCGTAGGCGTGGGCCAGGGGCAAGAAGCAGAGCACCCTCGAACCGCGGAAGTGGTATTTCTTGGGCAGAACATACATCAGCTGAGTGGTGAGGTTGTTGACGGTGAGCATTACGCCCTTGCTAAAACCGGTAGAACCACTTGTGTAGCTGAGCAGACACACCTCGTCGTTGCCCACCTCGGGGTAGACAATATCCTCGGCCGAGAAGCCGCGGGGGTAGCGGGTGCGATAGTGTTTGATGATGTTGCGCTGGTAGGCGGTAATCTCCTCACCCTCGCGCTCGAAGATACAGCGGTAGTCGGTGAGCGAGAATGCGGCCTTGATACCAACAACCCTATCCTCGTCAATCACATCCCAGTAGTTGTCGCCGAGGAAGATGATTTTAGCCTCGGAGTGGTTGATGATGTGGTTGATGTCGTTGGGGTTGAAATCTTGCAGGATGGGCACAATCACAGCACCATAGGTGATGGTGGCGATGTAGGCAATAACCCAGCGGGGATTGTTACGTCCGATGAGAGCCACCTTGTCGCCCTTCTGGATGCCACACTGCTCCATGAGCATGTGCAGTTTGGCAATCTCCTTGGCCATTTCGTAGTACGAAAAGGTCTCCTTCTTGAAGAAGTCGGTTAAGGCAGGCAGCTCGCGGTTGTTGCGGAAGCTCTCCTGGTAAATTCTAATCAAGTTTTCCTGTAGCATAAATGATTGGTTTATGTTAGACTTGCGCCCTCTCCGAGTGTGGGGAAGGAGTCGGGCGAGTTAGGGGAAATCTGTTCTACTCCTCTTTCTTGGGCTTGCCAAAGAGGTAGGTTTTGTTCTCGGTGCCTTGCAAGAGGCGGCCGATGTTGGAGCGGTGGGTGTAGAAGAGCAACAGCGAGATGAAGACAAAGAAGAGGATAAGTCTCCAATCGCTTTGTCCGCACAGGGCTGCATAGAAGGGCAACAGAGCGCCACCCAAAAGGCTGCCCACCGACACGTATTTTGTGTAGGCTACAATCACCAGGAAGGTTGCAAACGAGAGCAGAATACCTCCCACCGAGAAACCAAACATAGCACCCACCAGTGTGGCTACACCCTTACCGCCCTTGAAGCCGGCAAACACGGGGAACATGTGTCCCACAACGGCCAACACGCAGAGGGCAATTTTCAGGTAGAGATAGCCCGCACTCTCGGCCGAAACGGAACTGCATGAGGCCAGCGCCACGGCAACATAACCTTTCAGGGCGTCGATGACGAAGACGGGCAGTGCGGCCTTTTTGCCCAGCACGCGCATCACATTGGTGGTGCCGGCATTACCGCTACCGTGTTGCCTTACGTCCACTCCATAGAAGGCCTTGCCAATCCACACGGCACTTGGAATTGAACCGAGCAGATAGGCTCCGAGGAGCGAGAGGATGAGGTGAATTATGTTTACTTCCATAGGATTTCTTTGTTGTTGTTAATGAGTACTTTGAGCGCCTCGGCAACCTTTGGGGAGAGGGTGCCTTCCTGCATTGCACGGGTGTAGTGGCGCGAGTGGGTGTCGCTACCCACAAAGGTGTAGCGTCCGTCGAGCAACATCTCCTCGGCCACCTTCTTTACCTTCGAGCCGTTGTCGCCAAGGAGCGACGGGAGGTTGAGTTGGAGTGCATAGCCCTTGGAGGTGAGCTTTTCCACCTCGCGCATGTTGCGTCCGTCGAATACGAAGGCATAGCGCTCGGGGTGGGCCACAATCACTTTCAGACCCAACAGTGAAGCCTCAAAGAGCATGTCGATGTGGTCGGCACGGGTGGCTTGCAGGCCATACTCCACGAGGATGTGTTTGTTGTGCATTGTGAGCAGGTTCTCCGGTTGTTGGAGGTGCTCCATGAACTTCTCGTCCAGAAAATACTCGGCTGCCAGGCGATACTCCACCTTGTCGTGGACGCTCATTTCTGCATAGCGCTCGCGCAGGCTCTCCTCGCTCTGATTGCCATAGCAACCATAGATGATATGGGGAGTGAGGTAGGCGTGGGAGAAGCCAAGTTGGGCCAATTCATCAGCAATACGGTCTGTCGACTCCTGCGAACGGGCACCATCATCCACACCCCACAACAGGTGGCTGTGGATGTCGTGGAAGTCTTCCAATAGGTCGCGAAGGTAGACCTTCTTTTTGAAAAAATCGAACATAGTATTGGCTGATTATCTTGTAATTGCGCGTCAAAGGTACGACTTTTGTCGCAAATATCAAAACAAGTCGCCCTGGAGGAGGTTTACACACCTACAACCCTTGGCCATGCCTTTGCGCAGAGTGTAGTGTGTGCCGCCCTCGGTGCCCTCGTAGTAGGCGATAAGGGTGTCGGCTCGCTCGGCCAGGAAGTCGTTACGCATGGCGTAGCATCCCTTGTGGTAGTGCTGGCTCACATAGACAATCTCGTCGGCTTGCTCCATGATGTGGTTGTAGAGCGGGTGGTGGGAGGCGTCGAACGAACGCTCGAAGTGGGGGTAGGGTATGGCGAGGGTGAGCTTGGTTGTGGGGCTAATGAGTCCGCTTTGTCGCAGGCGCACCACCTCGTCGGCTGCCCAAAGGTCGAAGCCGGGGGCCATGCCGCTGATAAACTCCTCGGCACCCTCCCTGCTTTGGCGCACAATCTCTTCGGCCACAGCCCTGCGGATGGTCTGCTCGACCACCTTGGGGTTGTGGGCCCAGTCGGAAATCTTGTCGGGCCTATGTCCTGTGAAACAAACTACCATACCTTTTAGTCGACCGTCGACCGTCAACTGACTTTAATGTTACACTACTGCTTCGAGGTCTTCAATGGAGGCTTTCTTTTCGAGGTCGCCACCCGAAGGACGCTGGAATATCTTGATGTCAAACATTGGCGCAATCGACATAATGTGCTCAAAGAGAGCCGCCTGGATGGCCTCATACTCCACCCACACGGTGGTGTTCGTAAAGGCATACACCTGCAAGGGCACACCCGTGTCGGACGACTGGAGGTGGCGGACCATGTGTATCATGTTCCTATTGAGCCAAGGCTGTTGGCCGACGTAGCGCTGGATGTAGAGGCGGAAGAGTTCGAGGTTGGAGTTCTGGTTGCGAGGCTCGGGAAGGTTTGCCACCACGTCGCTCATAATCTCAATTTTGGCAATGCGGTTCAGCAGTTCCTCCGAGCAGAACTTCACGGTGTTGATGTCAATCTCCACAAAGCGGGCAATGCGCCTACCGCCCGAGGCAAACATGCCTTCCCAGTTTTTGAACGTGCCCGAGGTGAGTGTGTAAGGGCTCACGTTGGAAATTGTGTTGTCCCAGCCACGCACTTTGATGGTGTTGAGGGTCATATCAATGACCATACCATCGATGCCGGCCGAGGGCATCTCAATCCAGTCGCCCACTTTGATCATCTTGTCGCTCGATAGCAGGATGCCCGACACGAGATTTAGAATGGTGTCCTTGAACACAAAACTCAATACAGCCAAGCTGGCGCCCAGACCGGCAAAGAGCTTGGTGGGGGATTTGTCGATCAGGATGGAAATAATCACAATTATCGCCACACACCACAGCACAATCTGGATGACCTGCATGAAGCCTTTGAGGGGCTGGCCGGTAGACTTGCGCTTCTTGTAGATAATCTCGAAAATGGTCCTCACCGCAGCGCTCATCACACTGGTGAACATGCACACCAGTACAATGTCGAGTCCCTTTTTCACGAGCCTACCGAGGTCGCTTGCGGGGTCGAAGGCCAGGGGCAAGAGAATGTAGAACATCAGTGCCGCCACCGTGAGGGCTATCTTTTTGAGGTTTGTGGAGTCGAACACGAGGTGGATGTAGGGTGTGGAGATTTTCTCTTTTAGCTGCACGGTGCGCAACAGAACAAAGCGCACAACTCTCCATACGACAAAGCAGCAAATAAGCACCACGAGGGTCGCAGCAAGCGATTTGAAACCTCCGTCATTAGAGTTCAATCCCAACCAATCCAGAAGGTTGGTCATCCATCGAAGAAGAAATCCTTTATCCATAGTTTTCAAGCATTTAGCTATTGGCAATCGGCAGTCAGCTATTGGCTGTTTGCCATCGGTTGCCGATAATAGATATTACTTAATAAAACGTCGCAGGAGGGCGAATTTTCCACTGCGTTTAATCTCGGGTGTGTGTTGCTGGGCCTCCTCGGAGATGAGCAACAGGCGGTCGCCCTTTTGTAGAACGGTGTTGCCGTTGGGGATGATGTAGTGTCCCTCGCGGCGTATCATCATGATGAGTGTTTTCTCGGGGAGCGAAATCTCGCGGAGGGTTTTGCCCTCGGTGTTATCCTCGTTCACCTCCACCTCCGTGAGGCTTGCCTTGATGTCCTCGGGAAGGTCAATGTCGAAACCCTCCTCGGGGCTCGCCGCCGACACGCCCAACACCTCGGCCATGCTGCTCACCGTGGTGCCCTGCACCAAGAGCGAGATGATGGTGATGAAGAACACGATGTTGAAAATCGTATTGTTGGGGTCAATGCCTGCCAGCTTGGGGTAGGTGGCAAATAGAATGGGTGCCGCACC
>JAFYRC010000093.1 GCA_017547065.1 Tidjanibacter sp. | reverse complement strand
CACCTCGCCCTCGGCGAAGAGCGACGAAATGAACTCAATCCTCGTGCGCAGGAAACCCGCGTTGGGAATACCCTTCTCTGTTACGGTCTTGGCTCCACGCCACATCCTTGCGCCCTTAATATCCACGCCAATGAAGTTTTTGTCGGGATTGCGCTCGGCGAGAGCAACGGTATACTCGCCCCTACCGCAACCAAGCTCCAACACAATGGGGTTGTCATTGCCGAAAAACTCCTTGTGCCACTGACCCTTCATGGGGTGGTCCACACCAAACACCTCCTCAAATGCCGGCTGTATCAGACACTTGAAGGTGAGGTTTTCACTAAATCTGCGTATTTTGTCTTTTCCCATTATATTTTTTGTCTAACGTCTAACGTCAAAGGTCTAACGACTTCAACTAGTAATTAGTAAATATTTTTTGGCATAGTGGGACTAGTCGCCCCAGTAGCCCATTCTGCCCTTTCTACTCCCTATTTTCAATCTCCACTCCCACACTCCAAAGACCCTTGGCGGGCTCTTGGGGAGAGAGGTAAAATGTATATTCTCCTGCTTGCAGTCGGGCCTTCTCCACCCACAGCACATCAACCTCTTCAAACGAGCCACCGCCCTTTTCGCCCCTCGTTGGGAGCAAAACGACGTCGTTCACCTCGGCCGAGTCGGGTGCACACACCCTCAATCTCACTGCCAACGGTTCCACATCACGTCCACACTCCCTGCGGGCCACGATGTGGATTGATGTCAGCGATGTTGTGTCGGCATTGTCGTAGCGAAGGGTCACTACCTCCTCGGGCTCCCACCCTTTGGGGCTCACATCGGCCACCATTGCTCCGTGGGGGACGACCTTACATCCCGTCACAGCCACAACAGCCACCACAATCAGCGCTCTGACTACACCCTTCATACGGCCCCTCCGTTACTCCTGCTTGGGTTGACCCTCACCCTGGGGACGCGCGCCACCATTGCCGCCTTTGCCACGGTTGTTGCGGTGGTGGTTGTTACGACTGCGGTTGTGACCTCCGTTGTTGCCACCTCCATTGTTGTTGCCACCATTGCCATGGGCATTGCCACCACCCTGCTGGCCACCGCCGTTACCGCCATTGTTACTACCGCCCTCTTTGTGCTGCTTGGGCTGCTGATTTTGCTGTTTAGGCTGCTGACCCTGCTGTTGCTTGGGTTGCTGGTTTTGCTGCTTGGGTTGCTGCTGACCCTGCTGTTGCTTGGGTTGCTGCTGGCCCTGCTGTTTGAGTTGTTTAGGCTGCTCACCCTCACTACCCTGCTGTTTGGGTTGACCGCCCTCGAGAGCCTTATTGCCACCCTGCTGGCCGCCCTTATTTTTGTTACCCTTGCGCTTCTTGTTGCGTTTGGCCTTATCGAAGCGAGTGATGCTATCCTCGCCAATCACGTTGATGTAGGTTGGCTCCTCAGCCACCTCATAAACCGTGTCGGAGGTAATCTTCTCGGGCTTTTTACCCTCGGCATTGAGCCTCATAATCTCCTTCACCCTCGAAACACTCAGCGTTACCAAGCCGGCCATCGAGCCGGGCTGTGTACTGAAACTCATCGTGCGAGCCAGGATGTCGCTCTTAACGTGGAAGTAGTCGGCATCCAGAGCCTGGAGGGGTTCGGTAACTTTGGGGAACTCCCTACGGGCGTCGAGGTAGCTGTCGAGCTCATAGCTCAAACAGCATTTGAGCTTGCTGCACTGGCCGGCCAACTTCTGGGGGTTGAGCGAGAGGTCTTGTGTGCGTGCAGCGCCCGTGGTTACCGAGTTGAACGAGCTAATCCACGACGAGCAGCACAGCTGGCGACCACAAGCACCAAGGCCACCAATACGGCCTGCCTCCTGGCGCGCGCCAATCTGCTTCATCTCGATGCGGATGCGGAACTGGTCGGCAAAAACCTTAATGAGCTCACGGAAGTCGACCCTCTCGTCGGCGATGTAGTAGAAGATGGCCTTGATACCATCGCCCTGAAACTCCACGTCGCCAATCTTCATATTGAGGCCCATGTCGGCAGCAATCTGTCGCGAGCGAATCATAACCTCGTGCTCCCTACCCACAGCCTCGTGCCACTTCTCAATGTCGTAGGGTCGTGCCTTGCGGTAGACCTTGCGAAACTCGCCATTCTGGGGATTGAAGCCCACACGGCGCATCTGGCGTGCCACCATATCACCCGTGAGCGACACAATACCGATGTCGTGACCGGGCGAAGCCTCAACGGCTACAATGTCGCCAACCTCCAAGTGGAGCCCGTTGACATTGGCATAGTAGCCACGGTGGGTATTTTTGAAACGCACCTCCACAATCTCGGAGGGCTCATTATCGGGGAATTCCTGGAGCCAATCGGTCTCGTGGAGCTTGTAGCTACCGGGGACGGCCTTTGCGCACATCTCCTGCTGCTCGCCACAACGGCAAAACTCACAGCCGTGGCCAAGCGAAACGTCGGCCTTGCGACTCTCCACCACCACCCTGCGGCTCTCCGGAATAAGGTTTTCGTTTGTGTTTATATCTTGCATTTCCATACGGCTATTCATATTAACCCACAAAGATACAAAAATAATTGAAAGTTGAAAATGGAAAATCGAAAATTAACACGCCCCACAAACGCCTTTCCTCCCCTCATAGGGGAGAGGGCACAAAAAAATGCGAGTACCGAAGCACTCGCATTTCTATTTTCAGGGTCAATTTTTCACCCTATTCCTCCTGGCGGATGACGTAGGAATCCCACTTGTCAAGCACCGCACGGAAGTCCTCGGGAAGCTCCGAATCGAAGTAGATTTCCTGCTTGGTTGCGGGATGAATGAAGCCCAAGCAGCGGGCGTGCAAAGCAT
>JAFYRC010000092.1 GCA_017547065.1 Tidjanibacter sp. | reverse complement strand
TGGATGGCAATGTTATCTTCAAGAACTGCGAGATCAATGGTTTCAACGCTTACTCGGGTGCTGGCACCATCACTTTCGAGGGCTGTGTTTTCGGCAACGACCAGGCAAACTACAATGGTTTGAACATCTACAGCAACACTATTTTGAAAGATTGCCAGTTTGTATATGTTAGCGGTAAGACCAACTTCATCGACATGGAGGGCACTGGTAAGACTCTGACTATCCAGAACTGTACTGCAACTCTTGACGGCGTAGCTGCTGAGGTTAGCGACTTCGTTGGTGGTAGCAAGTTGGCTGAGAACACCGTAATTTACGAGTAATCAACTGACAAACAATAGGCTGGAGGGGACTGATCCCCCCTCCAGTCACTAAGAAAAACAAAACACGAGAAAACAATTTTATTTACAAAAAAACAAAAACATTATGAAAAAACTTTTCGTAATCGCACTTGCAGCCATCGGTATGGTAGCTTGCGTGCAGAACGAGATCGTTGAGACTCCCAAGTCCGACGCGATTGCATTTGCCGGTGCCTACATCGACAATGCAACCCGTGCAGCAGCTGATCCCAGCTTCAACGAGCAGGTGGGTAACCTCACCGCATTCAACGTTTGGGGTTACATGGATGAGACCGCTGGTACCGTCTTCAGCGCAGAGGAGGTGACCAAACTCAACGGCGCTTGGAGCTACAACAACACCCAGTACTGGGCTCCCGGTCACACCTACTACTTCGCTGCGTTGGCTCCCATGGAGAACAAACACTGGAGCGTAGCTTTGGCTGGCGATCCCGAGGCACAGATGGGTCTTGGTACCGTTACCTTCGAGAACGTTAACGGTGGCGAGGACCTCATCTATGCAAAGGCAAAGGTTGTCACTCCCGGTATGTCGGAGCTTCTCCAGAATGGTATGGATCCCGTTAAGTTGCAGTTCAACCACCTTCTCTCGAAGGTTAAGTTCACCTTCATTAACGGCTTCACCACCGAGAATGCTTTCGTTTCGGTTTCGGACATCAAGATGACCGTTGCTAAAGACGCAACCATCAACCTCGCAGCTGCAACCCCCGTTTGGGAGGGCCTCGCAAACGAGAAGGTTTTGGAGTTCGGCGACGTTGCTAAACTTGCTATGAGCGAGGATGACGAGTGCACCGACGAGCGTTTGACCATCCCCGCAACCGATGCTTACACCTACAACATCGAGTTCACCGTTACCGTTTATATGGGTAGCAGCGCAGACACCGCTATCCCTGCAATGGAGGTCAAGA
Source organism: Tidjanibacter sp. (assembly GCA_017547065.1). GTDB lineage: Bacteria > Bacteroidota > Bacteroidia > Bacteroidales > Rikenellaceae > Tidjanibacter. The sequence continues at coordinate 3,972 of JAFYRC010000092.1, read as the reverse complement.
AGACTTCGACCGTTACCGGTCAGGCATTCGAGATGGGTAAGGCCTACAACCTCGTAGCAGAGATCACCCCCGAGAACCTCAACATGCTCCCCATCGAGTTCGAGGTAGAGGTTAGCGAGTGGGAGACTCCCTATGTTGACGCAGACGTTGACACCTACTACGATGCAGCATCGAACACCTACCACGTTGCTACTGCTGCAGGTCTGAAGACCATCGCTGACGGTATCAACAACGGCGAGATCGCTACTAATGTAAACATTGTTCTGAGCAAGGATATTGACCTCAGCGAGATCAGCGCTTTGAGCCGCGCAGGTGAGAACAACTGGACTCCTATCGGTTTGGGTACCAACCTCTCGGCTGGTGAGACTTTCCGTGGTACCTTCGACGGCCAGGGTCACACCATCTCGAACATGGTTTGTAACCGTGCTGATGTTGCCGGTTTGTTCGGCTATGTATACGCTGCAACCATCAAGAACGTAATCATTGAGAACGCAACCATCAACAGCAACCACTACGCTGGTGGTATTGTTGCTTGGGTTTTGAACAACCGTGGTAACATCCAGGTTCCTATGATTATCGAGAACTGCCACGTTAGGAACTCGACCATCACTTCGACTCCCGAGTTGGTAGACGGCGCGTGGGACAATGGTGACAAAGTTGGTGGTATCGTAGGTTTCGCTCACTTTGCAGACGCTACCGGTGACTACCCCGGTCTTAACGAGGGTGCCGGTATCTTCGGTTGCTCGGTTGAGAACACCACCATCAAGGCTTACCGTGACTTCGCAGGTATCGCAGGTTACGCCTTGTATGCTCCCATCAACAACTGCACCGTTAATGGCGTAAACCTTGTGTGGGACAACACCAACAACTACAAGAACTACGATGCAGCTCCCGCAACCATCGGTGAGATTATCGGTCGTAACGAGGGCTACAACACCGTAGATGGCAACGAGTATGTTGCTAACGGTGTAACCGTAGATGCAAATGGCAACTACCACATTTTGGCTGCTGGCGGTTTGAAATGGGTTTCCAGCCAGGTTAACACTATGGAGTTCTACGTAAACCAGGCTGCTAACATCTTCGACGGTAAGACTGTATATATTGAGAACGACATCGATTTGGGTGGCGCAGAGTGGACTCCTATTGGTGACTACGCATTCAGCCGCACTTCGTTCAATGGCGTTTTTGATGGCCAGGGTCACACCATCTCGAACTTCAAGGTTACCAACGCTGTTGCTTGGACCGAGAAAGTATCCGAGGCTTCTTGTGGTTTCTTTGGTAACGTTAAGGGTACCATCAAGAACGTAACCGTTAAGAATGCAACTGTTAAACCTGAGGGTGGTCGCTAATCCGCTGCTTTGGTTGGTCGTCTTCACAATGGTGGCGTTATTGAGAACTGCCACGTAGTTAACTCGAGCGTTGAGATCAATCACTGGCAGGGTGGTGGCCTTGTAGGTCAGAATAACAATGGTAATATCTCGGGCTGCTCGGTTGTTGGTTCAACAATCACAGGTAAGGCTGCTGTAGGTGCCATCGTTGGTATGGATATGGTTGCCGGCGAGCACGTAATTGAGGGTTGCCGTGTTGCAAATACCGCTCTTGTACAGAATGCTTCGTTTGGTGCAAGCTACGATGCTTCCTACGGTCTTGCTGTAGGTTTGGTAAACGCTTCGGGCATTGTTCTCCACATTAACGACATGGTTGTTGAGAACAACACCATTAAGGGTGCTGCTTCCAACGTACTCGTTGGTGACACTGAGACTGGTGCTACCGTCCTTGTTAACGGCAGCATTCCCGTAGCTACTGCTGCGGAGTTGGATGCTGCTATTAAGGCAGGTGGTAACTATATCCTTCTTAATGATATTGCAATAACCGAGGCTACCTACAAGGGCGTAGACTTCTCTTTGGATGGCAATGGCCACACCATCAGCCAGGCCGAGGGTTCGACCAATAACTACGCACTCTTCGATAGCGTTACAGGTACTTTTAACCTTAAGAACGTTAAATTCGCAGGTATTAAGGGTGGTGCAGTTCTTCGCACAATCGGTGCAAACTCTACCATTGACAATATTACCGTAGAGGGTGCAGAGACTACCCAGGTGCAGGGCTTGCTCCGCCTTTGTGGTAAGAGTACTATCAAAAACTCTACCTTCAAAAACAATACTTGCTCTATGGTTATCTCCTTGAACTACGATGGCGGAAATAACGATCCCCAGGTAGTTGACAACTGCGTATTCGAGGGTAACACTTGCAACGGTACTGCAGTAGTTTATTACGTTAAAGGTGCTGGCGCAACTATCAATGGTAATGAGTTCAAGGGTAATACCGTAAACTGCAAAGGCAATGGCGCAACTCTTTATATGGGCTTTACTGAGAACAACGTTATTACCAACAACTTGTTCCAGAATAACAGTGTTAACGAGTCTGGTACCAGCAAACGTGTTGCAGGTGGTTTGATGATTGGCTATGAGGCGACTATTACCGGCAACGCTTTCATTGGCAACACCGTAAGTGGCACAAACGCTAAAGGTAATGATGTTTGCGCAAGTGTATACTACACCGACATTAACTTGTCGGGTAACTACTGGGGTGGCGGCGCTCCCGTTGCTGGCGACGACTACTTCCAGGAGTACACCAACAATGAGGTGATTATCAACGACTATCTCACCGCTTGGGGCGAGTAATTGATTGACACTCAAATAGATTGGGGGGGGTGAAACCCCCTCCAGTCACCAGAAAAAACACAAAAAAACACATAAACAACAAACAACTTATTTATTAACCAAAAAACAAAAACATTATGAAAAAACTTTTCGTAATCGCACTTGCAGCCATCGGTATGGTAGCTTGCGTGCAGAACGAGATCGTTGAGGCTCCCAAGTCGGACGTGATTTCGTTCGCCGGTGCTTATCTCGACAATGCAACCCGTGCAGCAGCTGATCCCAGCTTCACCACCGACCAGGAGAACCCTCTCGAAAAATTCAACGTTTGGGGCTTCATGGACGAGACCGCCGGTACCGTTTTCAACGCTGAGGACGTTGAGAAAATCAACGGCGTTTGGAGCTACACCAACACCCAGTACTGGGCTCCCGAGCACGACTACTACTTCGCTGCTTTGGCTCCTATGGACAGCGCAAACATTCAGGACCTCTCTTTGGCTACCGACGAGGCTGCAGCTAAACTTGGTCTTGGCTCGCTCAAATTTGTGAACGTTAACGGTGGCGAGGACCTCATCTACGCTAAGGCAAAGGTTACCACTCCCGGTATGAATTCTATTCTCCAGAATGGTATGGCTCCCGTTCAGTTGCAGTTCAACCACCTCCTCTCGAAGGTTAAATTCACCTTCAAGAATGGCTTCACCACCAACAACGCTTTCGTTGAGGTTAAGGACATCAAGATGACCGTTGCTAACAACGCAACCATCGACCTCGCAACTGCAGCTCCCGTTTGGGCTGACCTCGCAGGCGAGAAGGTTTTGGAGTTCGGCGACGTTGCTAAACTCGCTATGGGCAACAGGGATGAGTGCACCGACGAGCGCTTGACCATCCCCGCAACCGACGCTTACACCTACGACATCGAGTTCACCGTTGTTGTTTACACCGGTAGCAACGCTAGCACCGCTGTTAAGGCTCTTGAGGTAACCAAGACCTCGACCGTTACCGGTCAGGCATTCGACATGGGTAAGGCTTACAACCTCGTAGCAGAGATCACCCCCGAGAACCTCAACCTTCTCCCCATCGAGTTTGACGTAGTTGTTAACGAGTGGGAGGATTATGTTGACGTAGAGGTTGACAGCTACTTCGACCCCACAACCAACACCTACACCGTTGCTAACGCCGATGGTCTTCAGACCGTATTGGATGGCATCAACGCAGGTGAGACTCCCGCTGACGTAAACGTTGTTTTGGGCGGCAATATCGACCTCAACGACGTTGTTTTGAACCGTTCGGTTGAGAGCAACTGGGTACCCGT
>JAFYRC010000091.1 GCA_017547065.1 Tidjanibacter sp. | reverse complement strand
TATCTGCTCCGTGCGCATGCCTCTATTTTGGCTCGCAAGACAAAACAGTATGGCTTCTTCTATCTTCATAAATTAATAATCCAAATCACAGCAAATATTCCAATACACTATCCCAATCGGGGAAACGTTCCGTACCGAAGTGGATATGCTCTCCGTCAAAAATATCAACTCCGTGGAGCGTGCGATCGTCTATAATGTAATCGCCCTTACAGAGGTTTTTGTGGTGCGACAGAATAAGGCGTTTGTAGGCAACCTCACCCAAATACTTCTGAACCCACAACACCTTATCCGTCCAGGCTGAAGGATTATTCCAGGGTGCCGTAGAAAGGATGTAGACGTCGTATTTCTGCGCCAATTTTGCGAACGCCTCAATTGCTCCCGGCATAGGTTGCAAAATTGAAAAAATCCCCGGCACATTATCCGGATTGCCATCATATTTCTGCAATATATCTGCAGGTATGGATTTAATGACTGATTTGAAATCAACCAGCACATTATCCATATCAATGTATAGTGTTTGCATAGTATGTTGTTTAATCTGTTCTGCAAATTTACGCAAAATCGGCAGCACGTTGCAAGTGCCACATCTGGTGGGTGAAAAAGGGGCGGGTGTTGATGCGGCGGAAGCCGAGCGAGGTGTATAGTTTTTCAGCATGGGGGTTATCGAAATCGACAATCAGTCCAACCCTCTCGTGGCCTTCGGCAAAGGCTTTTTCGCAGAAGGCGGCAATCAACTCACGGCCCACTCCCAGACCACGAAACTCGGGCAGAACTGCTACAGAATCAAGATAATACTCCCCCACCTCGGTTTCGTCCACAATGGTCGGCGTACGTCCAACGAGTTCACGCAAGACATCGAAAGTACCCTCGCGCAGAACACCCAATCGGCCACCGTCGTAGCCCACAACAGCCCCTGCGACAATACCGTCAACCTCTGCAATCAGTCCATTCTGCCAGCTGTATTGGGTGGTCTCACGAGCTGCCATTTCGGTGAGCACGGCAATGTAATCGTCGCCACAATAGGCTCTCAAAGCAACCTCGTCGCCAATGGCCATGGCCACCGCTTGGGCTATCGTTGCAGCATCTTCTCGCATCGCCTCACGCACTATGATATTTTCACTCTTCATACCCCAAAATTAGCAATTATTTATCAATCTTCGGGTAGTAGGATAACAAAAAGCGACCCACACTCCCGTGTGAGTCGCTTTTGCGTTTTATGTAATCGTTCCGAAGAGGACTAGATCTCCACTGCTTTGTAGCGAGGAACAAGCACCTTCATAATTACCCAACCAATAAGGTAGGCAACGGCGCAGAACGAGAACATGATCATATAGCCAGCCTCTTTACCAACATAGCCAAAGAGCTCCAAGCCACTGTTGGCGCTGAAATCGAACAACGCACCTGCACCCTTCTGGATGAGGAACGAGCCGATACCACCAGCCATACCACCGATACCGGTGATGGTTGCGATCATATTCTTGGGGAACATATCACCAATGGTCGAGAAGAGGTTTGCACTCCAAGCCTGGTGACCAGCACCGGCGATACCGATGAGGATAACGGGCCACCACTCCCAAACGTGAGCCAAAGGCTGTGCAGCCAAAGCTACCAAGGGGAAGAATGCAAAGATCAACATTGCCAACATACGACCTGCGTAGGGGTTCATCTTCTTCTTGTCAACAAACAAGGTAGGAAGGTAACCACCAGCGATAGAAGCCATTACGATGAGGTAGAGAACACCCAACATCCACTGGAATTTGGGGTCAGTCGACGACAAACCGAAGGTAGTTTTGAGGTAGGATGGCATCCAGAAGAGGAAGAACCACCATACACCATCGGTCATGAACTTACCAACGATGAAAGCCCAAGTCTGACGGAATTTGAAGCACTGCAACAGCGATACTTTCTTTGCAGGAGCCTCCTCAACAGCGGCGGGTTTAGCCTCCTCAACAATCTCGTCCGAGAGGATGTAGGCCAACTCAGCCT
>JAFYRC010000090.1 GCA_017547065.1 Tidjanibacter sp. | reverse complement strand
GTGGGGCGCTCTTGAGTAGTAACCTGCAAAAACTGTAAAAAAAATGAAGAACATTTGGAAAATTGCACTGATGGTTGCTGCTTTGATGACATCTTGCAACCAGCCTATCGAGGAGGATATCACTCCCGAGCAGAACAGCGGTAACGCTATTAACTTCTACGTCGGCAGCGACAACCGTACCACCTACTTTGAGGGCGAGGGTATGGGCATCAACTGGAAGGCCGGCGACAAACTCTCCGTACGTCGTTTCGACGAAGCCAACACAGACGATGGTAATACTTTTACTACTCGCCAGCGTGCCAACTTCACCGTTGACAACTCTGGTGCATCGTCAACCCTTACTATGAACTCAACTTGGGGCGACATCACCTGGCTGGAGGGTCAAGACACCTACATCGCTGCATTCTACCCTCAAACCAACAACGGTAGTATTCAGAAGGTAGGCATCACTCTCTCCAGTGCCCAGACTCAGGCTGCTGCCGGCGACCACAGCCACATTGGCGGTTTGATGTGGATGAAGACCGAGCCCATGAAATTCAGCGCCCCCTATCCTTCGAGCGTTGGTCTTCAGTTCAGGAATATGTATTCTATCATTGAACTCACCATCAAGGGCAACCAGAGCAACAAGCAAATCGCTAGCGTTCAGCTCACCGCTGCCAATGGCCTCACCATCAACGGAACTCCAACCGTTGACCTCTATACCTCTTTCGAGGAGGATGATGCAAACGGCATCAAAAACTTGAAGCCCGCCAATACCCTGCCCAATGTTACCACCACATTGACCGAGCCCGCAGCACTTTCGGCCCAGGGTGCTAAGGTGTACTTCGTGGTTCTTCCCGGTGCTCACGAGAGCGGTGCTATCACCGTTACCGCTACTGCCACCGACGGCTCCACCGCAACCGCAACTATGGATGCTGTAACCTTCAAGGCTAACAAGGTATATCGTCCCGCTATCAATTTGACTTTTGAGGAGATCGAGCCCGCTCCTGCTGCAGCTAAGATCAAACACATCTTCAGCGAGACAAAAGGATATGGTGAGCCTACCACTCTCAAAGATGGCGCACTTGTGATCACCGATCGTACGTCGTATGCATTGAGCAATGTGCCCTTGAACTTGTGGGGTAACCAAGTTGCCACCATCACCGCAACCACCTATCCCGAAGAGAACCGCATCGTGGCTCTCACCGATGGTTATGTATATATGCTGACCGGCTCTTCGGAGTTGCTTACAAACGAGAACAACATCCCCGAGATCCTCCTGCAGGATGGTTGGACCGCAATCACCCCCGAGGCAAATGGTTCATGGAAAGAGGATGTCACATATGAAGAGGATCAGGTTTACTACGTCAACACCAGCAACGGCGATAAAATTGGTTGCTTTACCATCTACGCTCGCGAGATGATGGAGGGCGAGGAGTATGATTTCACCGTTTTGTACCCCTATCTCAAAAAATTCCAGGGTATTCGTCCTATTGCTGCAGAGATTACAAATGAGGTTATTCCTGCAGAGGTTCCTGCCGGTGCAACCGTTTATATGGACTTCAGCTCGGCACCAGCAGGTTGGATTGTGGGAAATGACACCTTCGCCAATAACTTGAAGAATTCGTCACTCAAGGGAAAATACAGCATGCCCGTAGAAAGCACCTTGACCGACGAAATCGAGCTGGACTTCTCTTATGTGGAGACGGATGGCGTCGTAACTGCTGGTACGCACTATAATAAGAGCAACTTCTTGTTGATATATATGAATAGCACGACCGTTCCTCTGTCTGTTGGTTTCCCTGCAATCGCAGGTCACAAACTGACCGCCGTAGAGTTGATTCCCTACTCTGGAGCTAGTTCTTCTGTGAAGCCCAAGGTTTGCATCTCGTCAACAGCTGCTCCTGCTGATGCAGTATCGGTAAGTGGTGCATTTGTTCAGTGGGTTCACACTTCCGGCAACCTTACCCTTAATATCGAGAACTCGCAAGCTAACACACCCTACTACTTGTATGCATTGGGTGGTTATTCAAGCGTTCGTCTTCACGGCATCACCCTCTACTACGAGCCCGCCAACTAATCGAAATTTGGCTGATAACAAAAAAGCCTGCTCATTGCGAGCAGGCTTTTTTTTGCACCCCCTCCGCACAACCACTCCTCCAACTTGGGAGGGGAATTATTGTGGGGTTGCGGGCCATCCTAACGTCACCAACACCTTCCGACCACTCCTCCCCTAAGTTAGGGGAGGTGGCACGCAGTGACGGAGGAGTCTGTCAACCGTCGACCGTCGACCGTCGACCGACTAACCTTCTATTCTCCTTCTGCTCTTTCACAGACGCCCCCGCCCTTCGGGCACC
>JAFYRC010000089.1 GCA_017547065.1 Tidjanibacter sp. | reverse complement strand
CTTGTGGTGGTGTTGAAATGGTTTAGTCCTCCATTCTCTGTGGCAATCCAAAGGTTACCATTGCTGTCCTCGCAAAACTGACTTACCACACTGCCGTGCAGGGCGCTTGTTCCCTCCCTGTACCAATGCATGCTGTTACTCTGCGGAGAGATATAATATGCTCCGGCAAAATAGGTGCCGATCCACAAGCCTCCCTCTCTGTCGGTAATGAAATCATAGATTGACTCTGTGCCGAGGGCTGGTTGGTGTGTGATCTCTTTGGTCGAATGATCGAACACAAACAGACCATCTTCGGTGCCAATAAGGAAAGTGTTGTTGTCGAGTTGGTGAATGGCCCTCACCCAAGTGTTACCCTCGGATGTGCCGATGATGGGGTAGGAAGTGAAACGGCCGGCTGTGCGGTCCAAATGCATCAGACCATCATAGCGAGTGCCAATCCAGATGTCACCTTCGGAGGTCTCCATCAGTGTGCCAATCTCATACGGCAGAGAACTCATGTTTTTTCGGGTCCAACAGTAGGTGGTGAACTTGTCGACACCTCGGCGATAATATGCCAATCCAGCGCGGGTACCGAACCACATATCTCCCGAAGAATCTCGTAAAATACAAATTACCGTATTGCTGGGCAGAGAACCTTTTTGGTCGCTACTGTGGTAGTAGCGCAAAGCATCCTCTTTCTCCTCATAGCAAAAAAGACCGTTGGATGTGGCAATCCAAAGAGCTCCAGTGGCATCATAGCACACATCGTTCACCACCGATGCAACGCCTTTATTGTCGATGGTTTTCTTGTCGAAGAAATCAAAAGTTCCCTCTATTGTATCAAATAGGTAGAGTCCATCCACCGTGGCCACCCACAACTGTCTGTTGTTGGCGTGTGGACATAGTTTGAGAATGTTGAATAGGGGCTGATCGGAAGTGCGTGGATAGCTGCCAAATCGACTTATTGTCGAGCCGTTGAAACGGTTAATTCCATCCTTTGTACCAAACCATAGGTGGCCGGTGTAATCTTGTACGATGGTGCGGACGGTGTTGTCGGAGATTCCCGCTTTGACGTCATATTGTCGCACCGCTGAGAAGGTCTGTCCGGATGCACAAACGCCTCCTGCTAGGGAGAGATAACAGAGAATAAGTATCGAACGAAATGATTTCATAATCACACAACTTTATTCACGTAAAGATAGGGTAAGTTTACTGTTTTAACAATAGCGTTAGTCGACATTTATCGCAATTGTTATTTTTTGAACACTTAGAGCTATTTTGTGATTAACACATGTGTGTTATGATGTGAGAGATTGTGTTACACAATGGCTTGTTTGGACTAATTTACTTGTGCGTTTATGCATAACTTCGCATTGTAAACCTATGCCTACATGTAACCTGGCCATAATGATTGGCAAATCAAACAAAATAGAGCACTTAAATTAACCTAATTATTCATCCTTAAAAGTCTTTTTGTATGAAACAAAAAATCCTACTTTTAGTAGTGTTTGCTATGTGTAGCTTCGGCGTGCATGCACAGCAAATTACAATCTCCGGAAAGGTTGCCGACGAGGCAGGCCAACCGTTGGTGGGTGCAACAGTCGTATCGTTGCAAGACGGTAGTGGTACTGTTACCGACCTAGAGGGAAGCTATGTGTTGAAGGTTAAAACTTCAGCAGAGGTGAGCGTTGAGTATATGGGCTACAACACCCATACATTCAAGGTTACCAAAGCCGGCACTCACAACATTACTCTCGTGCCCAGCGCAGAGGCTCTTCAAGAGGTTGTTGTTGTGGGCTATGGCGTACAGCGCAAGGCCGACCTGACCGGCTCGGTGGCAACTGTCAACTTTGACGAGTCGATGAGCAGTCGTCCCGTGCCCAACGCCTCAACTGCATTGGCAGGTTTGTCGGCAGGTGTTCAAGTACATCAAAGTTCGGGCCAACCCGGTACTGGCGGTACAATTCGTATTCGTGGTAACAACTCGCTTAACTCCAACAACCCATTGGTGCTGGTGGATGGCGTTGAGTGGGATATGAACAACGTGAATACGGAGGATATTGCAAGCATCACCGTGCTGAAAGATGCAGCTTCGGCAGCAATCTACGGTTCGAGGGCAGCGAATGGTGTTGTGCTGGTAACTACCAAGAAGGGTTCCGGTAAGTCGAAAGTGACCTACAACTTCTATGGTTCGTTCCAGGAGGCACAGAATAAACTCAAATTTGTGAGCAACTACGCTGAGCACATGCGACTCCACAACGAGGGTGCCTACAACATGGGTAAGCCCGATGTTTACAACGAGTCAACCATCGAGGCTTGGGAACTTGCAGCACAAGACCCCTATGGCTTGTCGGAGGGTGGACTGCCCAACTACATGGCCTATCCTAACACCGACTGGTTTAACGAAATCGTAGGTACCGGTTTCTCTCAGAAACACAACCTTTCGGTTTCGGGTAGCAAGGGCGACGCAACCTACTTTATGTCGTTGGGCTACCTCGATGAGGTTGGTATTATGAACCAGAGGGGTATGGACACCGGTATGGATCAGTTCTCGTTCCGTACGAACTTGGAGATTAAGGTCTACGATTGGCTGAAAATCGGTACCCGTCTCAATGGCGTAAAACAGAACAAGGGTATGTCGAAGGTGAGCGACGGATTTAGCTATCTTGGCGCTGCTGTTCCCGGTATCTATCCCGGTGAGGATGATGCTTGGGGTATTCCAGTAGCTGTTGAGGAGTCTACCACTGCCAACAACATCTTCAAAACAATGGTGCGTAAGGGCTACGACAAATCCTTCCGCGGCAACTTCACCCTCTATGGTATCATCAACCCTGTGAAGGATCTGACCATTGAGGCAAGCTACAACTACGCTCCCGATTGGCTCGACTATGCAACCTGGGGCTTCCCCAAGGGTACATGTAATTATATGACCAATGAGGTGGTGAGCAAAACAACTCTGGACAACCAGACCATCACCAATAAATTGACCAAATATCACCGCGAGAACTCGGAGATTTTGGCACGTTACAATCCAACCATCAACGACGACCACAAGGTTAGCTTGTTGGGTGGTTTCACAACTTCGTTCTACAAATCGGAGTCGTTCTCGGTATCGAAAATTGGTATGGCTGACTGGAATCTGACCCAGTTGAGCACCGCTACCGAGTTGAGCAACTCGTCCAGTAGCGCTGCTGATTGGGCTTTGATGTCCTATTTTGGTAGGGCTAACTACTCGTTCAAAGACAAATACCTCTTGGAGGCTAACGTACGTGTGGATGGTTCGTCGAGGTTTGCTCCCGAGAGCCGTTGGGGTGTATTCCCCTCCGTATCGGCAGGTTGGCGTATCAACGAGGAGGAGTTTATGGGCTTTGCTGAGGATTGGTTGAGCAACCTCAAACTTCGTGCTTCGTGGGGCCGTATGGGTAACTGCGCGAGCGGTAACTACGACTGGCAGGCAAGCTATGTAACCAACAAGGTTGTGGTTGATGGCAAGCCTTCGACTGGTTTGGCAATCAGCAAGTTGAGCAATACTGCCCTCGAGTGGGAGAGCACCACAACAACCAATATCGGTTTGGATTGGGGCTTGTTCAACAACCGACTGACTGGTGAGATTGACCTCTATGAGAAATACACCGATGGTATTCTCTACACTCCTTCGATTCCTATTACTATGGGTGATGTGACTGGCGCGACCGAGAATATTGCAGAGGTTCGCAACCGTGGTATCGAGCTTACCCTTGCTTGGGAGGATCGTATCGGCGACTTTGGCTATCGCATCGAGGGTAATTTCGCCTACAACAAAAACCGTGTTATGAAATACAAAGGCCAACTCGAGAAGTACTGGGAGTATGACGAGGAAGGCAACCCCACCTCTTTCCACAACAACTATGGCGATGTGGCACAGAGCGGCTTTGGTGGCTTGATTCTCGAGGGTCACTCGTTGGGTGAGATGTATATGTACCAACTCTACCGTGGTAATGGTAGCTACGCAGGTGGCGAGCCCGGTCTTGACCAGGGTCCCGTGGATGGTATGATTCGTACCGAGCAGGATTTGGCATGGGTGCAGGCTATGATGGCCAGCGGTTACAAGTTCTTTGGTTTGAGCAAGACCGCTCAGGATACCCTCTGGTATGGCGACTTTATCGTGGCCGACTCCAATGGCGATGGTAACTATGGTGAGACCAACGACCAGAACTTCACCGGCACCAGCCGTCAGCCTCTCTACAACTTCGGTGTTAATTTCTCGATGAACTACAAGGGCTTCGATCTGTATATGTTGTGGGCCGGTAGCGCAGGCTTCGAGCTCTACTGGGAGGACGATGTTTACAATACAACTCGCACTAAACTCGGTTACAACTTGATGCAGAACATTGCCGATGATCACTACTTCTACGATCCTATGAACCCCGAGGATCCTCGTACCAACATCAATGCAAGCAACCCTCGTTTGACCAACGAGACTCGTTTGAACAATGGTGTTAACACTGAGTTCTACCGCTACAAGGGTGATTACATCAAACTCAAAAACCTCCAGATTGGTTACACCCTGCCCGCTAAGTGGACCAGGAAAGTGAAGATGGATAAACTCCGCGTTTATGTTTCGGGCGAGAACCTTCTCACTCTGACCAACTATCCCGGTCTTGATCCTGAGATGGGAACTTCGGTAACCTATCCTCTGATGAAACAGTATGCCATCGGTGCACAGATCTCCTTCTAATGCACTACGTACATACATATTTATATATAATATAAGGAAGACAAAGCAATATGAAAAAGATTATATTTAGTCTGATTTTGAGCAGTGTATTGATGGTTGGTTGTACCGATTTCTTGGACACTGCTCCCTACAACCAGATTGCTACTGGTAATATGTGGGAGACCGAGAATCTTGCACAGCAGGGTATCAACGGTATATATCGTGTTTTCTACAATGGTGATACTTCACAGTATGATGTACAGCAGGGTGCCTCCGGTTATAACTACTTCGGTATGGAGGGCCACGGCTATTCGACATCTTGGTTTAATGGTATTGTAGCTAGCAATGCGAGCCTCAAAGCCAACATCGGATATGTGAAATATGAGTGGCAGTGGGCCTATACTGGTATCCACCGTTGCAACGACGCTATCGCCAACCTCGACCGTGCTGGTTTGGACGAGGCAACATTTGGTAACTGGATGAGCGAGGTGAAATTCCTCCGTGCGTGGTTCTACCACCGCTTGGCAATGCTCTACCACGATGTACCTCTCTATACCGAGCCTGTGAACGCAAAGGATTGCTACAAAGGTGTAACTCCTCGTGCAGAGATCTGGGCGCAGTGCTTGGAGGATCTCAAATACTGTATCGAGAACGAGCACTTTGCCCTCAACAACCTTACCGGTGACAGGTATGGTCGTCCTTCGAAAGGTGCTGCTTATGCGCTTCGTGGCCAGATTTACATGTGGCTGGAGGAGTATGCATTGGCTGCTGCAGACTTTGAAAAAGTGAAGGAGTGTGGCTACAAGTTGCACAATTACAGTGTTAGCGCAGGAACCTACCAAAATCAGTGGACTGCAGCTGCCGAGCGTAATAGCGAGATGATTTTTGCTAACCAGCTTGATGCTGAGGCTGGCTACTGTGGCAACATCCAACAGATGGTGGGTGCAAGGGACCAATATAACGGTATTTCTTGTATGATGCCTAATGCCAACTGGGTGGACGACTTCCAGATGGCCGATGGCTCGGAGTTTACTTGGACCTCCGTATTCCCCGATTGGGACAATATGGCTGTGGCAGAGCGTGAGGTATTCTTTGCTCGCAACAACCTCGACACCAAACACAGCACTAAATATAGCGATCTGAAAAAGAGCGCGGGTGCTGCCGTGGTTGAGAAATACTACTTGCCCGATGGTAACGAGCAGAGGATCATGTCGGCCTATGAGAATAGGGACCCCAGGTTGCAGCTCCTGGTTTTGACACCCTATGCAACCATGGATTGCTATGAGCCTTCGCAGAGTAATGGTAATCAGGTGAATAAGGTGTTCCGTTACCCCTTTATCGACCGTGGCAAGACCGATACCAATGGCTTTGACCTCTGGCACGATAAGCGTAAAACCGTTACTTGGTTCTATCTCTATCGAAAGTATAACGAAACCCAGAAGGATGCTCTCGTGAGCCGTGCAAATTGCTATACCGACATTCCAATCATCCGCTACACCGACATCCAGTTGCAGTGGGCCGAGGCTTTGGCTCGTCAGGGTCAGGCTAATTATGCCGAGGCTGTGTCACTCATCAACGAGGTTCGTACCCGTGGCGGTATGCCCGCACTTCATGTTGGTGCAGGTCTGAATGGTGTTAGCAACGAGGAGGAGATTTTGGCAGCCATCCGCTATGAGAGCCGTATTGAACTCTGCTGTGAGGGTGTAAACTACTTCCACGAAGTTCGTTGGGGCACCTACAAGGATAGTAAATTCCAAGGCAAGGATCAGCTCGGCATTCAGGGTATGTGGGGTAACGTGTTCAGCAAACACTACTGGCACGGCGAGAAAATGCTCCGTTGGGCAGTACCCACCGTTGAGCAGCAGCGCAACTCCAACCTTCCCAGAACCGAGGGCTGGCAATATTAATCTAAGAATATGAAAAAGCTCATTACAGTATTACTTACGTTGCTGTGTGTGGG
>JAFYRC010000088.1 GCA_017547065.1 Tidjanibacter sp. | reverse complement strand
GCATACCCTCCTCGGGCATATCCTGCTGGGTGAGCACAATGGTAAGCTCCTTGGCCCTATCGTTACGGAAGTTGAAGAAGATAACCATGTCGTTAGCCTCAATCAAACCGATGGGCTGATCGTTCTCATCAACAGCCACAATGGGCTTGATGAACTCGTCGGTCACGCCCTCTGCGTAGCTCTCTGCCACGGCAGCAACCATATCGGTAGCGTGTTTACCCTCGCCCTTAACGATCTGGTCGTAGGCAACTTTCACCCTCTCCCAGCGTTTGTCGCGATCCATTGCGAAGTAGCGACCAATTATCGAAGCGATCTTACCGCCGCTCACTTTGAGGTGGTTCTCCAGTGCCTCAATGTAGCCCTTACCGCTCTGGGGGTCGGTATCACGGCCATCCATAAAGCAGTGCACGAAAGTCTTGTCCGAAAGGCCATAGGCCTGTGCGATGTCAAAGAGCTTATTGAGGTGCGCCTGCTGGCTGTGTACGCCACCATCGCTCACGAGGCCCATAAAGTGCACCTTCACGCCATTCTCCTTGGCATACTCGAAAGCAGCCTTAACCTCGGGGTTCTCCATAATGGAGTTGTCGCGGCAAGCGCGGTTGATCTTCACGAGGTCCTGGTACACTACCCTACCTGCGCCAATGTTAAGGTGACCCACCTCGGAGTTACCCATCTGGCCATCAGGCAGACCAACATTCTCACCATCGGTGCGCAACTCGGCCGAAGGATACTTTTCCTCGAGCGAATTGATAAAATCGGGCTGAGCAGTGTAGATAACATCGCCTTTGGAGTGGTTACCCTTGCCCCAGCCGTCCAATATCATCAAAAGAACTTTCTGTGTCATAGTCTTTATCTTGTTCAAAAATTAAAGTTTCTCGTTAATCATCTGCTCAGCCACAGCGATTGCTTTCTCCAAGCCCTCGGGATTCTTACCACCTGCGGTTGCATAGAAGGGCTGACCGCCACCGCCGCCCTGCATCTCTTTTGCAGCGTTGCGTACGATATCACCTGCCTTCACGCCCTTAGCAACGAGTGCGTCACCAACTGCCACAGCCAACATAGGTTTACCACCCTCGCGGCTACCGAGCACGATAGCAACCTCGGGATTAGCGGTACGAAGTGCATAGATTGCATCCTTAACCATATCCACGGGCATATCAATCACCTGGGAGATTACACTCTTCTGACCAATAAGTTTGCCAATCTCGGCAGCAACAGCCTTGGCCTTCTCAGCGCGGAAGCCCTCTATCTCCTTGCGCAACTCGGCGTTGTCGTCAATCATCTTCTTGATTGCCTGCAACAGCGCGGGCGAGCCCACACTCTTCTGCACCTCTTTGAGGGTCTCCTCAATGGTGTAGAGTTTCTCCTCGGCCACAGCACCTGCAACAGCCTCAATACGCCTTACACCTGCCGAAATAGCGCTCTCGGCAACAATCTTGAAGAGACCAATCTGACCGGTAGCACCAACGTGGGTACCGCCGCAGAGTTCAACGCTCTCGCCAAAGCGGATCATCCTCACCTTGTCGCCATATTTCTCACCGAAGAGCATCATTGCACCTGCGGCCTGTGCCTCCTCAATGGAGCACTCACGATTCTCGTCCAAAGCATAGTTGGCCCTGATCATTGCATTTACAGCCTTCTCCACCTGACGCAACTCCTCATCAGTTACCTTCTGGAAGTGCGAGAAGTCGAAGCGGAGATAGTCGGGACACACGAGCGAACCCTTCTGCTCAACGTGCGAGCCAAGAATGTCGCGGAGTGCTTTGTGCATAAGGTGGGTTACGGAGTGGTGGCGAGCCGACGCAAGCCTACTCTCCTCATCTACAACTGCCACGAAGGTTGCGTTTACATCCTCGGGCAACTCCTCCACGATGTGGATAGGAAGACCGTTCTCCTTGATTGTATCAATCACTTTGATTGCCTTGCCGTTAGCCTCGATGGTACCGTTGTCACCCACCTGACCACCGCTATTAGCGTAGAAGGGGGTGCGGTCGAACACGAGCTGGTAGAGGGTTTTACCCTTGGTGGTTACCCTACGGTAGCGAACGATGTTCACATCGGCAGTGAGGGTGTCGTAGCCAACAAAGTCGGTGTTAACACCTGCCTGCAACTCAACCCAGTCGTCGTTCTCCACAACGGCAGCGTTGCGCGAGCGAGCCTTCTGTGCCTGCAACTCAACATCGAAAGCCTCCAAATCCACACTCATACCAGTCTCCTTTGCAATAAGCTCAGTAAGGTCGATGGGGAATCCGTAGGTATCATAGAGAGTAAATGCCGATTTACCGTCGATGGTCTGGCCGCCAGCCTTGCGAACCTTGGCAATTACACCCTCCAAAAGGTTGATACCGGTGGCAAGGGTCTTCAAGAATGCACTCTCCTCCTCGCAGATAACGCTCACGATGAGGTTCTGCTGTGCTTTAAGCTCGGGGAACTGTGTACCCATCTGCTCAACAAGGCCGGGAACGAGTTTGCAAATGAAGGGCTCGTTGAAGCCGAGGTAAGTATATCCATAACGCACTGCACGACGCAAGATACGGCGGATTACATAGCCGGCCTTCACGTTACTGGGCAACTGACCGTCAGCAATCGAGAACGAAATGGTACGAAGGTGGTCGGCAATAACCCTCATTGCGATGTCAGCTTTCTCATCCTCGCCATATTTCTTACCCGACAGAGCTGCAATCTCGCTGATGCGGGTCTGGAATACGTCGGTATCGTAGTTGCTCTGTTTGTTCTGCAATACCATGCACAAACGCTCGAAGCCCATACCGGTATCGATGTGTTTGTGAGGCAGGGGTTCGAGCGAGCCGTTAGCCTTACGGTTGAACTGCATGAACACAAGGTTCCAAATCTCAATCACAAGGTGGTGACCCATGTTCACCATCTCGCTGCCGGGCTTCACTGCCCTCTCCTCCTCGCTACGGAGATCGAAGTGGATCTCGCTACAAGGACCGCAGGGACCGGTCTCACCCATCTCCCAGAAGTTGTCGTGCTTGTTGCCAAGAATGATGTGATCCTCGGGAAGATACTGTTTCCAGAAGTCGTATGCCTCCTG